>PLEQ01000359.1 GCA_003136475.1 Deltaproteobacteria bacterium | reverse complement strand
ATTTCTCACTGCGTTCGAAATGACGGGTCACCCCAAGTTTTTTTCTCGAATGCCTATAGGCCCTTGCCGATCGGGAAACTAGAGGCTGGGATCGATCTTTTTAGCTAGGGCTCGAATTCTTGACAGGGGACTTGCGGTCCTTTGCGCAAGCTTCTTAGAGCCTTCAGGAGGGAGCTTGGGATTGGCATTGGCAACTGAGCTTTGGCTCTTTTGACGGATGTGTCGAATACGTGCCTTGAGAAAGTCAATCGACACGGCAAAATGGGCAGCGATACGGTGAGGCTCTCTTTCCTCTTCGACAAATTTACGCAGCCACTGCTTTGGCAGCAGGAACGCGCCTGCAAATTCATCGGCAAGCCACTCTTGTTTAACAGCTAAGACACTCGCTTGTGGGTTCAAAATGCGTTTGTTGGCGAGGAAGCGTTGGTAAGGCGAATGGAGCTCCTTAATTCCTCCAGTCTTGGATGTACCAGCAGCAATTTTGATTTGGAATTCAAAAAGGAAACGACCGAAGAGGTAGGTGAGGAGAAATTTCTGCTCTACCCAATCCATATCCTTTTTAATAAAAAGCGCGGGTGTGGCCAGTCCTCGCTCGTCTTTTACGAGCAGGGCGCCGTATCCCTCCAAGGTATCGTCGTAACAAAGCCTGATACCGGCATTTGCCAACATCTCTTCATATTCGGCACGAATACGGAGCGGCTCTCCTGTGCCAAAATAACGATGGGCTAGCAACGCGAGTTTCTCCTCCTCTTTAGCCTTGGCGCAACGGACAAGCTCCGGAAAAATTGCAAACATGACTTTCTCCTTTCGCTTTTTGCTGGAAACACGGAATCAAAGCTCAGCCCTCAAAGTCGAGCTTCCGCGTTAATCATCTACACCTATTATGATAGCTCGACTGCTGAAACAGTACGCAGGCCCATTTTTAAAAGTGACTCTTTATAGGGGGCTAGGGTGTGCACTCGATAGAATGCAAGCAGGAATCATAAAAGAGGGTCTTTTTAAATTTTTTTGGAATTTATGAGCTGAACGCTCGAATCCTAATAGAACAGTGGAGGGGCGAGGATTTCGACGTCGCTTGCGCTCGATCAGAAAGCTTTTCGCCCCACCAGGCAGCCCCTTCTCTAGAAGAGAGAAGGCTTGGAGCACATAGTTTCAAAAGAAACTACTACATTCCGCCCATATCGACTGATTCTGGGGCAGATTTTTTAGAAGACTTTTTTCTGCGGGCTTTTTTGCCTGCTTTTTTCTTCTTGCCAGCTTTTTTCTTGGTAGCTTTTTTCTTCCCAGCTTTGCGACCAGCTTTTTTTGCGGTCTTGCGAGAAGCTTTTTTCTTGCTAGCTTTTTTCTTAGTTGCCTTCTTTTTTGTTCGCTTAGCTTTTTTTGCCAAAGCCATCCTCCTCAAAAGGTAGTTTATGTCTTTACCCGAAACTCGGGGATTAGAACCACTTTCACTCACTCAACCCGACTTCAACAACCCAACCTCAGAACTAATATCATCATAACATACACAACATCGGATCTTTAATACTATTTAGCAAAAAAAATTTACGACATCATTATTTTTTTTCGATTTTCAAACAACTTGTGACCATCAGCGCAAATATTGATGTCGTATTTAAGATTAATTAAGGTTAGGAGAGGATAATTTATTTGTCAAAAGAAATCGAATTTGGTGAAATGTGACTTGCCAAGAAAAAATGAAGTCTATATTAGAGCGTAGTTTAATCATCCCGATTGAAAATTAATCCCGAGACAAGTCAAAGTGGTTCTATAAAACGTGATTTACAAGAAACGCATTTCCATAACCGTGTTTTCGGGGCTAATTGTCGAAATTTTAAATAAAATAGCCCCATTAATCATCATCCACATAGCTCAGAAACGCCTGGGAATTGAAAAATTCGGCTATGCTTTATTCGGAATCTCCGTTATTGAGCTCGTCCTTCCCGTCATTTCTTTCGGATATAACCAGTATGGTGTCATTGCTGCGGGTAAGGACCCGAGTGCGATTCCTAAGCTCATGTCGAGTATCTTTGTACTCAAGTTAGGGCATTGCATTGGCCTGCTGGCCTGTCTTTACCTCTTTTTTGGATACGTACCCGCCTACCAAAGCTATTTTTCACTGATCATGCCCCTCAGCCTCCTCTTAGCCGTCTCGGTTGTCGATGTCCTCTGGGTACAATCCGCCAGTCAGAAAGTGGCTGTTTCAAACGTCTTTATTGGGATCTGCCGACTCGTAACACTCATTTTGATTCTTATTTTCATTAAAAACTCACAAGACGCGATTCTTTTTGCGATCTTATCTTTGGTCGGCAACGCGCTGGTGAACCTCAGCACGTGCTTCTACAGTGTCTACAAATTCGGACTCGCCCCTCCCGACTGGATCGGTATCCGAACTATCTTTCAAAAATCCCTCCCTTACTCCGTTGTCATCCTCCTCACCATTGTGAGCGAACGGATCGATATCTTTTTTGCCGAGCATTTTGGTGGGCTAGCAGGAGCCGGATACTATGCCGGTTCTTCTCGCCTCGGTCATAGCTTGACGCAGATTGCCAACACGATCATAGCTGCGTTCTTTTCAGAAATGGTCATCATTCAAGACAAGCAGTCACTGAGTTCCCACATGCGCTGGAGCCTCTGGATCCTGCTTTTCTTCCTCTCTCCCTTTATATTTGGCGTCTGGTTTGTCGCTGGAGATGTCCTAAGTTTCATCTTTGACGAAAAATTTCGAGCTATCGAGAGCGTGCTAGGTTGGATTTTCCTTTCCGCATCGTTAAGTGTCCTTACTGCGTCTTTTGGACAGCAGGTCCTTTTCCTCACCGGACAGATCCGAACTTATGCCAAAGCTCTCGCTCTCGGCGTCCTGATTTCGTCGACCCTGGCGTATCTAGTCGGGGGAACGAGTCTCTATGCCATAGCGATTGCTATGTGTATAGGGAAATTTTTCACAACGTTTATTGTTTTCATGGCTGCTCGGAAAAGCTTGGTCGAATTTCCCATCGCTATTCTGTTTAAAACTCTCGGACCCGGATTCCTCATGGGCCTGGTACTCTTCGTTTTACAGCTCCCAAGCTTTTTTGCCAATGTTGGACTGGGAGCTGTGGTGTTTTTCTTCTTTGGCTTTATGATGAATCGTCGGGAATTTTTGGGCCTCTATACACAGGTCCTGAGTTTCGTTCAAAACAAGGATCAGCAATGACTAAGACCGACGTCCAAGCAAACTGGCTTCTTTATCTTATCGTGGCGTCACTGCCCTTTGGCCCCTCCGTTGCCAATATTGTCTCGGTACTCAGCGTGCTCTACATCTTTGTAAAGATTTACCGGCATAAGCTGCCGTTTCCGACCTTGTCACGGAGCTTTTGGGTAGCTTCGACAGCTGCGCTTGCCTATGTCTTATGGATGGGTTTGGTTACGGTCTTGAATGCCAAGCCTATCTTTACAGCAGTTTCATCGGTTATCGGTTACTTGCCATGGGCAATTTTTCCCTGGCTCTTCAAATGGGCTTTTCCCAATCCGTCTGCGCTCCCATGGAACTCATTGAAGTACTGTCTCCTAACAGTGACCGGGCTCTGGGCACTCCTGCTGCTCTCGCAGTACTTCTTTGAATGGCGTTTTGACGGTTTGGCTATAGTGCCTAATGAAGCTCGACCTCGAGGTTTTTACTCGCACCCACTCAGTCTCGCGTACGGTCTTCTACTTTTTTGGCCCCTCGCCCTGGAATGGCTCCAACACGAGCGACGCAAGCCTGGTGCCTCGCTCTTTGTGGTCAGCATAGCGATCGGACTTGTGCTCACGCAATCACGCACGGTGCAAGCGGTGGCTGCTTTGGTTCTGATGGTGAATCTGCTCCGCATACCTGGTGGACGCAAACGCTGGCTCAGTTTAGGCTGTCTACTTCTTGCCGGAACGCTCGTCTTTTCGACACAAAATATCGTGAGAGACAAATTCGTGGGTACGTTCTCTGCAAAAGGCATGGATCGATTTAGCACTTATCCCGATGACCGCCTGGCCTTCTGGCATGTTCATGCACTCATGGTGTGGGAACGTCCCATGCTCGGGCATGGCTGGGGCATGGATGATGCTTACAGACTGCCTTATTATGCTCAAATCGGACTGCCTAACTTCAAGAAGCCTTACGGTGCTCACAATGTTTTTCTGCAAATCCTCGCAGAAGGCGGGATCATTGGTTTAAGCTTCTTCTTGATCTGGCATGCGGCCTTTCTTGCGTTCTCTGCGAGAGGTTTGAACCCTTTTGCACGATCGCTTGCTGGCCAGAGTCTGATGGCTTTTTTTCTTGCGTCCCTGACCCAGAATACGATGCAGGATTTTTCCGTACGCTTACTGCTCACTTGGCTGTGCACAGCTTTGGTACTCAGTGCAAAGTTGTGAGCTGCAAACCTGAGGGCAGCTGCGCGCGAAGATCTGAGCTGTGTTTCAAGACCACTATTGGGTGAAAAATGCCAAAGCTCGCTTTTCTCTTAGCCCTCCATGTCCTGAGTTTCTTCCACAAACTATGGCACAACTTCATACGGGAATGCGTTGTGGCCTTGTGCAGCCTTATACTTCTGGCGCTCTTTTATTATGTCTTCAATGATTTTCTGAATCAGGAAGTTCGCAAGATTTCCCCAAAGATGCGGGATGATTTTGCGATGGTGCTGGCCTGGATCCTTATTTTTGCAGGGGCTTTCTCAGGCGGGCGTCTGATACGCGCCTTTTTCGTCAGTCCGCGTTCTCTCTTCAAAACGATTCAGCTGTTTGGTGAAGAGCCTGCTGTTCGTAAAACGCTTGCGCTCTTTCATATTTGCCTGGTGCTGAGCGTCATTTATGGGCCGATCTGGTATGTGGTGAATACGATGCTGGTCACGTGGTCGCTTGGCAAAAGCTTGCTCTACGGGTTCATGATGGTGTTGGTGAGCCTCAGTGCCAGTCTGCTAGGGGATCGTAAGTCGACTCAGGGGAAGGGATGGCATCCCTCTATAAATATCGGTTCGCGTCAGGCCATGGTGCGTTGGCGCCTGCGGATCTTATTTAGCAGAAACCGGGTCGCGCAATTTTGCTTTGGCCTCTTCCTTCTGTGTGCCTTGCTTATGGCTTGTACGGCCTACCTAGCGCTACCCTTTATTGCGGCCTTTGCTATCGCTTTTTGGGGAGGCTTTCTGGGCAGCTGCGCACTCTGTTTTCAGTTTGGAGAAGATCTTCAAGCAGGCTGGTTAGAAAAGAGTAGTGGGGTTTCTCATCGCCACTATATGGATACCCTTTTTATTGTGGCGGGTCTTGTCGGAAGTCTGTTGGGCATTCTTCACGCTACCCTGTGGTGGCTTGGCGCTTTGCCATACAAGCCTATGGTCTTGCCTCAGATCGCAGGGACCCTACGTATTTTTCTCATCACTGCGACACCATGCTGGATAGTTCCGGCGGTGCTCTTTCAAATCGATGCTCGACGCGTGCTCATTCCTATTCTCACCAGTTTCCTCGTGGGCCTCTTCGTAGCGACCGCAATTTATGCAAGCTGGTTCGCTGTGGCGCTCTTAGGTCTGATTGCCTATTATGGTTATACATCACAAGAAGGACTCTTCTATCGCGCCTAGTCGCAGCAAGGCCGATAGATCTAGGGCTTTGCGCAAAGGGGTAGACACTCTGTGATCCGGGTTCATAATCTTAGCAAAAGCTATCCGCAAGGCTTCATCTTGCGCGCCGACGACTTCACACTCCAAGCAGGTGAGATTGTCGGCGTACTGGGCGCGAACGGTTCCGGCAAAACAACTTTATTTGATCTGCTGACAGCGAACTCCGATGCCAGTGACGGAGAAATTTGGTGGGATCAGGAACGTCTGACGCCTGAAAAATATCTTCTTAAGCGTCAAATTGGCTACCTTCCGCAGAATATCTTGCTGCCCAAATGGGTCACCGGGCAGGAGGTCCTCACCTATGCGGCTCTCCTCCACCAAATTCCTCAACCCTGGGAACATGTGCAAAGAGCCATGGAATTTTGGGACTGTGTTTCCTATCGCAAGCGACCTCTTGCAGCTTGCTCATTCGGTATGCAAAAGCGTATTGGCCTTGCTTTGGCAACACTCCACGATCCCACGTTCCTGATCCTCGACGAGCCTTTTTCGGGCCTTGTNNGCCTTGACCTCTTTCATATTCATGCCTTGGAGCAAGCGATCCAAGCACGCCAGAAAGCAGCCAAGACCACCCTACTCAGCACGCACGTGCTACCCTATGTTGTACAGGCTTGCGCAAGGGTCTTCATTTTGGACGAGGGTCGCGTTTCCGAATTTTCCAATTGGGCTGAAAAAGCAAGCCATGAGAAAACTGCGAGTATCGAGCAGCATTTTTTCCAACGGAGAACATCACCTTGGCATCAGCAATCGGTCAAATAGCGAAGCGATTCGCACTCCCGCACTGGCCGTGGTACAGCCTCGGGGCTTTTTTCCTGTTAGGTACAACTTGGATCACCATCTCCATTCCCCGTTTTTCGAAGACGGTGGTGAACGAACTCTTAGGCGCTCATACGCATGATACGATTCTCCAGCTTATTCTCTTGATCATCGGTCTCGGCATTCTGCAAATCCTAGTGCGTTCACTCTCTCGCCTGCTCCTTTTCTGGCNNCCAAAATTGAGTCGGAGCTTAAGAATTTCTACTTCGATCACCTTCTCGATCTCCCGCTGTTCTTTTTTCAGAGCCATCCCCACGGCGATCTCATTTCACGTCTTGCTAACGATGTTACGCAGATTCGCATCTGTTTCGCATTTGCTGTGCTGCAGGTTTGTAACCTCGTCTTTCTGTTTACGTTCGCTGTCTATAATATGTTGAAAGTCAATGTTGAGCTCACTCTCGCAACCCTGAGCCCCCTTCTTTGTATGATGATCGTAGCGCGTTTGGGGGCACCCCTTTTTCACAAATATTCCAAATTAGAACAGCTGACTTTGGGAGATTTGACCAATTCCCTAACGGAAACCTTTATGCATGTCGATATTGTGCAAGCGAACGACGCCATTCCCAGCTTCTTACGACGCATCTCTGAAAAAATCGATGCTGTCTACAGCGCCAATATTAAGCTTGTACTCGTGCGCACGGTCCTGTTCCCCATCGCCACCTTTTTCACGGGGCTTTCCTACCTCGTCGTTCTCTTTTATGGTGGGCAAGCCGTCCTTGCGGGGCACCTTACGATCGGTGATATTCTGGCATTTAATATTTATGTTTCCTTACTCAGCTTTCCACTGACGGCCCTCGGTATTATCATGGCGCTTATCCAACGGGCGCGAGCTGCAAGTGAGCGCTTGGTTTACCTTGACAGCCAGACCAAAGAGCAAACGCATCGGCTTGCTGCAAGTTCCAACCCGTCTTCTGCGCTTTTAAGTATTCGAGACCTCAATTTCATTTTCGATACTGGGAGAGCTCCGGTTCTCAAGCATGTCAGTTTTGACTTAGCACGCGGGGCAAAAGTTGGCATCACCGGAGCGATCGGTTCTGGAAAGACCACGCTCCTTCATCTTATTGCTCGGCTCTATGATCCACCGGAAGGCACCATTCTCTTTAAAGGTCAGGATATTCTCACTATAGAACCCCACAAACTCCGCGAACAAATGGGTCTAGGTTTTCAGTCCGCTTATTTTTTCTCTGCGAGCATTCGGGAAAACTTGTCCCTGGGTTTTAGCGAGCCCATCGCGCAAGAAAAATTAGAAGACAGCACGCGTCGCGCACAGGTTCTAAACGAGATCGAAAGCCTCGAAGGCAAATGGGAGACCCCGGTCGGGGAGCGTGGCGTACGCTTATCGGGTGGGCAGAAACAAAGACTGGCGCTCGCGCGCCTCTTTCTTCGTAAATGCGATCTCCTCCTGCTCGATGACGTAACTGCCGCCGTTGACCAGTCGACCGAACAACGCCTTCTTAAGGAGTTGAAGCATGTCACCGCAAGTGTTTTAGTCGTGAGTCATCGACCCGCTGCCTTAGAGATTTGTGATGAAGTTCTTCTTTTTATAGAGGGTCGCATCGCTGATCGGGCGCCTTACGCACAGCTTGTAGCCAGACATCCTCACCTATTTGCGGAGCTTGAACACCATGCCCCATAGTAGAGAAAGAGCACGTAGTCGGAGTTTATGGGCAGAGCTCAAGCGACTGAAAAGACTGTGGCCTTATCTCAAGGATGAGAAACGCGTCTCGTTCATCGCTGTTGCACTCATTCCCGTGATTTCCGTTGTCCAACTTATGCAGCCGCTCATTCTCAAGCATGCTGTCGATCTCGGAATCATGAACCGAGATGGCGGGCAGCTGCGCTTCTATGCGAGCCTCTTCCTGCTTTTAGTAGTTTGCGAATATTTTGCGCGTGCCGGGCAGTCGATCAGCACCACGGTAGCGGTTGAACGTATGATCAAGGTGATGCGCCTGCGTTTAAGTAGCCATCTCTTACACATGTCCCAGGGTTTTCATCAGCGCACTCTCAGTGGCGTCCTCGTGACCCGGACCACGAGCGATTTCGACAACCTTAGTGAATCGCTGACGCAAGGTACCTTGCAATCCTTAGTGGATATTGTAGTTCTCCTGGGCTGCGTCGTCGGCATGATCTCACTGCACCCCCTCTTGGGCTTTCTCAGCACCTTGGTGCTCCCACTGGTCATGTGGCTGGTTTCCTGGTTTTCAAAAATGATCAAAGCGTCGCTTTATGATGCTCGTAAACATCTGGCCGAACTTAATGGCTTCACACAGGAATGCCTGCAAGGGATACCGACCATCAAAATGCTGGTGGCCGAAGAGTTAACGAGTCGGAAGTTTAAAGGTCTCAACGAACGTTTTCGCAAGGCGCAAATGGCCTCGGTCACTTACGACTCCATGCTCTATTCCGTCCTTGACGGTATCGCATCCGTTACGATGGGTTTTGTTCTGTGGATGATTTTTTTACGCCTTGGTTACGATACCAAACTCTCGGCCGGAATCATTATTGCTTTTGTGCGCTACCTTCAACAAATCTTCGACCCACTTAAACAGTTGGGACAAACCATAGCGCTCCTCCAAGGTGTTTTCACCTCGACCGACCGCATCTTCGAACTCTTCGACCAGAATGAGCGGATTCAAGGAACCCGGCTGCTAGGCACCCTTGCGGGGCATATCACCTTCCGAGATTTAGGCTTCGCCTATACTTCGCAGGGACGCCCCGCTTCCGATTTTCATCTCGAAGGCGTCTCTCTCGACCTTCACCCTGGTGAGTCCCTCGCCTTGGTTGGCCCAACTGGCAGCGGAAAATCTACGTTAATCAAGTTGCTCACTAAACAGTATGAAGGCTACACCGGCCACTTGCAAATCGATGGCCAAGAGGTCCGTGAGCTCGATCCTTTCTTCTTACGCCGAAAAATTGCCATCGTGCCACAGGATGTTGTGCTCTTTAAAGGTTCCATCGCTTTCAACATAAGCCTCGACCATCCTAGCATTCGCTCCGCAGATATCGAGGCTGCTGCCCAACTTGTCGGTATCCATCCCTTGATCACTTCGCTCCCTGGCGCTTATCAATTTCGTGTTGATGAAGAAGGTAGCAACCTCTCCGCCGGGCAAAAACAGTTGATCGTCTTCGCTCGTGCTCTCGCGCGTAATCCTCAACTGGTCATACTGGATGAGGCCAGCTCAGCTCTCGACCCACTCAGTGAGAAACTTGTCCAGCATGCAATTGAAAATATTTTCACTCATAAAACGGTGANNGTGATCGTCATCGCTCACCGACTTTCAACCATTCGCCATTGCACGAAGATTGCTGTGATTCAAAACGGCAAGGTTCTTGAAGAAGGCAGTCACGAGAAGCTGATAAGCAACCGCGGATTGTACTACAAACTCTCGCAATCGCTTATTTAGAGCCGAGCAAGACTATCAGGTGAGTGACTCCGTTCGAAAGAAAACTCTCATTAACTAGGGAGTTTTTGCGGCTTCGTTATCAGCAGGAGGAGGGGTCGGATTTTTGGTGAATTTAGTTTTGCCCGGCGCCTTGCCATTTTGAGCTTCCTTTTTGAGCTTATCAGTTTTGGCTTTCTTGGCTTGTTCCGCACGCATCTTCGCTAGCCTCTCTTTTTCAAGATCAGGAATATTCATCGCGACCAGCGACTCCTTCTTCAAAAGGCGCACGTAATCACCAGCCACGCGGAGCGTCTCTTGCATCAGGAGATCATCGATAAGCTTGGGCATCCCCCCCTCGGGCGGATCATCTCTGTCTGGATCGTCATCAAGATCGGGTGCAGGCTTTTTCTTGGGATCGATCTTCAAGCTGATAAGATAATGTTCCTTTTCCTTATCTTTATAATCCTTCATTGCATCGAACACTTTTTTGAAATCAGAATCACGTTTCACGCGCGTTTCGCTATTCGCCTTCAAGGCTGCCAGGTACGGCTTGGTCATTTTGAAGCTACGATGCGGCACCTCCGGCACGCCATCCCACAGCAGCGCATAGTCATAGTACTTTTCACCAATTTCATAAAGCTCGCTAACCGCCGGTAAAACGACATCGGAGAGAACACCACGCATCTGGGTGCTAGCCCCCGAAGCACGGTAGAATTTGGAAATCGTGACTTTAATGGCGCCAAGTGTCGGATCCAGATTATCTACGATTTGAACGGTGCCTTTGCCGAAGGTATGAGCTCCTCCGATAAGAATGCCTCGATCATAATCCTGGATAGCCCCCTCCATAATTTCGCTCGAACTCGCCGACTGCTGATTGATCATCAGCAAGAGCGGTCCGGTATAAACGGGATCACCATCGTATTTATGCACATAAGGCCTGTCCCCACCTTTTTTAACTTGCACGATCGGACCAGACCCCACAAACAAGCCGGCGAGATCAATCGCTTCATCGAGGGCTCCCCCTCCGTTGGAACGAATATCGAGGATCACGGCATCAACTTTTTGAGCCTGTAATTTTTTCAGTTCTAGCGCCACGTCGTGCGTCGAGCTGCGAAAATCTTTCCGCTTGGCACTCCGTGCTTCAAAGTCCATATAAAATGAAGGTAGGTCGATCACACCAATTTTATAGCTCGTGGTTTTTGCTGCAAGTTTCGGGTTGGCTTGTTTGTTGAGTCCCGTTTGAATCTCGTAAACTCGCGACTTGGCAGCCTGATCCGGTAAGTCGACTTTTTCGCGCGTCAGCGTGGCTACGAACTCGCTACGATCCCGTCTAATCGCTAAACGAACTTTGGTCCCGCGCGGACCACGGATCAATTTCACAACATCCCGCAAATCCATATCGATAACATCGACTGGCGCTTCCGCCCCCTGTGCGACGGCTACAATCTTATCGCCCACTTTGAGTTGCCCAGACTTCTGCGCAGAACCGCCAGGAACCAAACCGTGGATCGAAGTGATGCCATCTTCACTGCGTAATAAAGCTCCAATACCTTCAAGGTAGAGGCGGGTATGGATGTGAAACTCCTCCAGTTGCGAAGGCGACATATATTCCGAATGGGGATCTAAGGCTGTTGAAAACGCATTAATAAACGTTTCGTAAACTTCGTTGCTATTGACTTCTTTATGCCGCTTAAGCAGCAAATCATAGCGCTTATGCAGCTTTACGCGAACTTCCTTGTCATTTTTTAAAGTACTTAAGAGCTGCATATGTTGAAACTTGATGCGCTTGCGCCAGCGTTCTTTCAACTCATTCTGGTCCGCTGCATAGTCCACGGATTTTCGATCGATGTTCAAAGACTCGTCGATTTTAAAATTATGCTTCAACTCAATCTGGGTATTGACAAGTTGGTAGTTTTCCTCAAAACGCTGAAAAAATGTCGCAAAAATCTTATCGATAGCTGAGCAATCCGCCTTGGCTATCATAGCAGGCAGAAGAGGCTTGTATTGCGCCATCAAATCATCGACATCTTTTTTAAGAAAATAGACTTTCCCGGGATCCCAGGCCTTTATAAAATTCTTCAAGGTCCGTTCGCCAATCTGCGCATCGAACTTATGTATAGACATATGGGACTGCAAATATAAGTTCGTAAGAAGGCTGACGTTTTTGCAATCCAAAGCCAGAGCGAGATCGCTCGCCACCATGGCGATAAAAATAACGACAAACCATAAGCTTTTCACTGTGAATCGTCGTAACACGTTTGCATCTCTTATGTTGTTAAAAGCAATCTCATCCTTTATCGCTAAATTTTCATGAAGATTGAATCTCTCTTTTGGGGCTGGACTAAGAAATCTTATTTTTCTGAATCATATTCGCTCAGACTTTTTATGCGTTTTACGTTTATTGGAAAGACAAAGCCCGACCTATGCTACTTCCTCAACTGCCTTTACGTATCTACCCCGCCGAAATGCTGCGGTTTTTCCAAAAACCAGCCGATAAATCAGGGTGGAGCGAAGATGACGAATC
>PLEQ01000154.1 GCA_003136475.1 Deltaproteobacteria bacterium | reverse complement strand
GTCATCTGGCCATACATCATGAGACCCTTTTTCTCGAGTTCCCAAAAATGGTCCCAGGTAGCCCATTTCCCCACCAGGTTGGAATTGGCAATGAGGACACGCGGCGCTAACGGGTGAGAGGGGAAAATTGCAACGGGCTTGCCGGATTGCACGAGTAAGGTTTCATCATTTTCGAGTTTGCGGAGGCAGTCCACAATTTTATCAAAACAGGCCCAGTTGCGAGCCGCTTTGCCGGTGCCACCATAGACGACGAGGGCATCGGGATTTTCTGCGACTTCAGGGTCAAGATTATTCATGAGCATGCGCAAAGCGGCTTCTTGAACCCAGCCCTTGCATGTCTTTTGTGCACCGCGTGGTGCTCGAATAATGCGCTTCATTGTTAATCTGCTTTCTCATGCGTTGAGGTTGACGAAATGTGTGCCTCTCTGGAACGATAGCCGAATTATACGTCTTTTCAAAGAAAGCACCTGTTATCTTCGCAGCTAAAGGATGAGGAAATGACAACTGGATTTATTGAAAAACTAGGAATTCGTCTTGAAAACGCGCCCGTCTGCACCGGTCGCCAATGGTATGGACAGTTGGCTGGCACTATTGGTTCGTATTCACCGGTCGATGGCAAACTGATCGCAAAAGTGGGGCTTGCCGAAAAGCAACATTACGAACAGGTGCTCACGACAGCAGATAAAGCGTTCAATATTTGGCGAACGGTTCCCGCACCGCAGCGGGGAGAGTTGGTGCGCAAGATTGGACAGAAATTGCGGAAGAATAAAAGAGATTTGGGCGCGTTGGTTTCCTACGAGATGGGTAAATCTCTGCAGGAGGGATTAGGGGAAGTGCAGGAGATGATCGATATCTGCGATTTTGCAGTCGGTCTCTCACGGCAGCTCTGTGGTGCAACGATGCACTCTGAACGCCCTCGCCATCGCATGTACGAGCAGTGGCATCCTTTAGGACTTGTTGGAGTGATTACGGCCTTTAACTTTCCAGTGGCGGTATGGGCGTGGAATGCGATGATTGCGACGGTTTGTGGAGACGTCACAATTTGGAAGCCATCCGAGAAAACGCCACTCTCGGCGCTAGCCTGCTTTAAGCTTCTTGAAGAGGTGTTAGCGGAGGGAGATATTCCGGAAGGCGTTTTCAATCTGATCATCGGTGATGTTTCAATCGTCGGTGAAGCTCTTTTGCGGGACGTCCGAATTCCTCTGATTTCAGCAACGGGTTCAACCCGCATGGGACGTCGCGTTGCAGAAGTGGTTGGCAAACGTTTAGCGAAAACCATTCTTGAACTTGGTGGCAACAATGCGGTGATTATTAGTGCCAACGCCGATTTAAAACTGACGATTCCGGCTGCAGTTTTTGGCGCGGTGGGTACCGCTGGGCAACGTTGCACAAGTGTGCGTCGCGTGATCATTCATACGGATGTTTACGAGCGCGTGCGCGACGCTTTTCTCAAAGCGTATCGTCATTTGAAAATCGGTAATCCCCTCGATGAAAAAAACCATGTCGGACCCCTTATCGACAAAGACGCAGTGACAAAAATGCAAGATGCTCTGCGCGTTATTCAAGAACAGGGTGGCAAAATCCTCTTTGGAGGTGAGCTCATGAAGGGGGCTGGCTACGAATCGGAGTGCTATATTGTTCCAGCATTAGTTGAGGCCCATGAAAAAATGTCGATCGTGCGTGAGGAGACCTTTGCCCCCATTCTCTATCTGCTGCGTTACAGTGGAACGATTAGCGATGCCATTCGTATACAGAATGACGTGCAGCATGGCTTATCATCAGCAATTTTTTCCAATGATCTGCGTGAAACCGAGGACTTTCTAAGTGCCTGGGGCTCGGACTGTGGAATTGCCAACGTTAATATTGGAACTTCCGGAGCTGAAATCGGAGGTGCTTTTGGGGGAGAAAAAGACACGGGGGGTGGCCGTGAGTCTGGTTCNNTAAAATACCATCAACTTTGGCAGCACAGCGCCGCTTGCCCAAGGCATTCGTTTTGAAATCTAGACGGCTCCCTTAGTTCTTCCACATGTGAAATCCGCTTTAATACCCTTAAGTCGGCCAAATAAATAAATTGTAATATACTGATATATTTGGTAAAAAATGCAAATAGAATAAACAGAATAAATGACGTGGATTGGTGGAGAGCGCGTATGAGGATGATCCTATTGGGAGCGGTGAGTGCGGGGTTCCTTTTTTCCTGCGGTGAATCGCCAAAGACTGCAGGTCACTCGGTGCCGTTGCGAGAATGGAACGATGCAAATAATCCCTTCATTATGGACACGGCGTTCATTCAACAGAATCAATATGTTCAAAAATTTCAGGACTTGCCCACCAAAGGAGAACTCAAAAAGAAACCTTGGTCCGACGACTACTGGCCAACCGCTTCGGGAGGTATTAGTTATCGCTGGAATGATTCCCAAAGCTCGGACACCGGTCGCTACGCTTATTCTTTCGTATCTCCCAAAAATCTCACTCGTTTTGACCTAAAGCGCTTATCACCTTCTGAAAAATTTGACATCTTCCTGGGTCGTATGGATTACCCCTATACCAAGATGGAGCGAACGCGTACGGAAATTCTCAGAACGGTTTCGTCGAATTCCCATTATGATCCGCACTTTGAAATTCCCGAGTGGGAGGGTCTTTGCCATGCTTGGGCTCCAGCTACTTTGTTTTTTGACGAGCCTAAGCCGGTCGTCATGACTGGGCGAACGGGTATTGAAGTACCGTTTGGTTCATCGGATATTAAAGCGTTACTGACGTACTTTCTAAATGAAGCAGAGGCACCAAGCCGCTTCCTTGGCACCCGGTGTGAAGTGGATGTGAATGATCTGCGCAACAAATATAAAAGAGGGATGATTTCGAAACGTAGTTATCAAGNNGAAAGCTGCTCGGGTGTGAATCCAGGCGCCTTTCATATCGTTATTGCAAATCAGATCGGTCGTTTGAACGAAGGGTTTGTTGTCGATGTCGATCCGGGACCGGAAGTTTGGAATCAACCGATCTATGGTTTTTCAACACAGGTCCTTAGTGAGCATAAAGGGAAGAGCAGCAATGCTGCACCTTCCACTGTGAAAGAACTCGAGGTCCGAACGCGCATGGACTACATAGAAGAAGTGGAACAAAGTTGGGAGCCATCTGTGAAAGACGGCGCCGCTCATAAAGACTATCACTACCGTCTTGAGATCGATGCGGCAGGCGATATCGTTGGCGGCGTGTGGCTCGATGCCGATCATCCAGACTTTGCATGGAAGCAAGAGCTACCTTCGTTTGGTGGGGATTTCATATACGTTAAGGAAATTTATGAAGCGTCCGTCGGTCATGAGGCACCGGAGCATGTGATTTCTAACAAACCAAGGGCGCGAGCGACGCGTAATTTTAGCAGNNGTGAGCGGCCAGGCGACAACATTTGAAGGAGATGATGCGATCACTACCTGTCGACCCATTGGTTTGAAAGGTCGACTGCACGGCTTGCACAGCCATGTCTCCACCACAGAGTGTCAATCCGCTAGCGCCTCCGTAAGCGTTAAGAGTTTGAGGAGCGCTACAAGAGTCTGATGAGATCGTCGTTTGATCGGGTGAGTCGACGGGGCAGCAGGCCGCTTTATACTGACTGTCTCTTTCGCTAGCACTGTAGGCCACGTTGAATCCCGCTACAAACTGTGCTGTGCTGCAGGTCGAAGCCCCCGAACCGTAGGCCTTGTTATCCCACCCCGTGGTGCTACAATTGGCAACCGTTTTTGAAGCGAGCACCCCACTCGCATTTTCGTAAAAAGCACAGGCGAGGCGAAAGTGGCGGAGGGTTCCATCATAATTGGTTTGAAAGCCGACCAAGAAACTTTGACCTGGACACATAAAAGTAAAGTCATTGTTATCAACAACTAGGTTGCCTGTTGCAGGACTTGTTGTAGCCGATTGCGCCCAGCCTGAAACAAATGGCGCGAGGCGTGTGGAGCGGACGAGCCAAGTGGTGGTGCTGGCGCTCGTGGTGGTAGACGTTGTCGCTTCCGCAGAAAGAGTAAGCTGTGACAGCATTATAAAGCAGCTTAGAAAGAG
>PLEQ01000408.1 GCA_003136475.1 Deltaproteobacteria bacterium | reverse complement strand
GGCATAATAGATCTCATGCCAAATGTGTCGCACTTTCTTCTTGATGCTCATCAGGCTTGCTCCGCACTAACCTTGCCTTCAAGGCACTTTCTCAACTTATCTTTTGCTCGAAATAACAGGACTCTTAAGTTAGAGAGTTTGATCTTCAAAACATTACAGATAAAATCTGAATCTTCGTCTTCTACCTCTCTCATTACGAAAGCAGCCTTTTGTTGATCAGTCAGGCCTTCCATACATTCTTTAATAAACTCGGACGTCTGCCCAAGCTCTAAGAGCTTGTAAGGGTCATCAGGTGGCGTTTTCCACCATCCATCCTGGGTAAACGCGCTATTCAAAAATTTCTCCGAATCTTCCTCATAGATAGTTCTGCTTTCACTACGTCGATATTCTCGGATTTTATTAAATAGTATCCCGCAAATAAAAGTTCGAACCTGAGAGCGGCCTTCAAATTTCTCTATGTTTGAAAAAAATCTTTCCCATGTATCATGGATAACTTCATCCGCATGTTCCTCGTAGATGCCATTGGCTACACAGACCCGAGCGAGATAAGGGTTTACCTCGATGAAAAGAGCCTCTAGATATTGAGGATCTCGTTCGCGTAGAAGACGAAGAGTTCCTTCATCAAGATAATTGTCTGCTGACTGCTTAGAAAGATTGCTTCCAGACGCCCTGTGCTTTCTATTCTTTGTTTCCACCCAAGCTCCTCATTAAATCTTGCGGGTCAGCGCGATGCGTGTAATCGACATCTAAGAATGCAATTCTTATCTTACCATTAGATGAAACAATATAGGTGTCTGTAATTGCCTGCGAGTGAGCGATTTATTTTTGATTTTTCTTTNNCTTCTATCTTGGTGTAACGGAATGAACAATTCCGACTCTTATTTCATGAAGGCAGTCTGCCGAAAATCTATCGCAGGCATTTGGAGGTTATTTATGAAATCCATTCTGAAGAAACTAGGAATTCCCATAGCCGTGATCGCAATATTGATCACCTCATCGTTGGCTTTTGATTGGAGTTCGAAAAACAGAAATCAGACAAACGAAGCTACAAAAATAACAAGCAGAGAAGAAATTTTAAAGAAACTCTCGCCCATCCAATATGACGTAACTCAGAATGCAGGTACGGAAACGCCTTTTAAGAATGAATACTGGAACAACGAAGAGGAGGGAATTTACGTCGACATCGTATCAGGAGAACCACTATTCAGTTCGAAAGATAAATTCGATTCGGGAACTGGTTGGCCAAGCTTTTCACAGACGATCGCACCAGAGAATATAGTGAAAAGATCTGACCATGATATCGGGGTTGAACGCATTGAAGTTCGAAGTAAACACGCCAATTCGCATCTCGGTCACGTTTTTCCAGATGGGCCCGCGCCCACTCACCTTCGCTATTGTATGAACTCAGCTGCTCTTCGATTTATCCCGAAGGCTAAATTAAAAGAAACTGGTTATGGCGAATATGCAAAGTTGTTTGAGCCTATGAAGTAGTCTTATTGAAAGGAGTATTTTATGATCTTAATTATTGCTACCTATTTAGCGGGTGTTTTAACTATTTTGAGTCCGTGCATCTTGCCGGTGCTTCCGTTTGTTTTTTCCAAATCTCAAAGTTCTTTCCTTAAAAGCAGACTACCTTTGCTTGCAGGTATGGCACTAACATTTTCGCTTTTCTCCGCTATTGCAATTGTTGGTGGAGAATGGATCGGTAGAGCAAACGAAGTTGGTCGAATCGTGGCAATGGTTTTGATGATTATTTTTGGCCTCTCGATGATTTTTCCACATATCTCGGAGACTGTGCTTTCTCCTTTAACCCGCTTTGGTGCAAGGATTGGAGGTCAGTCGAGAGGCGACAACATCTATGGTTCATTTGTCATTGGGATTAGTACCGGACTACTTTGGGCGCCTTGCGCGGGTCCGATTCTTGGTCTTGTCTTGACCGGGGCTGCATCTAGTGGAAATCTTGCAGTTTCTATTGGTCTTCTTCTTTCCTATTCATTGGGTGCCGCTACATCGCTTTCACTCGCTCTCATAGCCGGAAATAGATTTTTAGGGACGCTAAAAAAATCTTTGGGGGTCGATCAGCTAGTCAAGAAGGCACTCGGTTTTGCGGTTCTTTTGGGAGTAATTGCAGTTGCTTTCAATTTGGACAGAACAGTTCTGACCCGCATCTCAAAAATAGAGACAAGCTCTGTCGAAAACAGATTGCTCTCTGCAATCGGGCATAGAAATTTCGAAGAAAATAAGCCTTCAAACTCAATGATGATGATAGGAACAACAACAAAACTTGAAAACATTGCTATAGAAGGCGAGCTCCCTGACCTTTCAGGAGCAAGCTCTTGGCTAAACTCCAAACCACTTACTCGAGAGGATCTAAAAGGAAAAGTCGTTCTGATCGATTTTTGGACTTATTCGTGCATTAATTGTCTCAGAACGCTTCCTTATGTCAAAAGTTGGGCAGAAAAATACAAACTGGACGGTTTAGTTGTCATAGGTGTGCACACTCCAGAGTTTGCTTTCGAAAAAATAGTTAGCAATGTTCAAAATTCCCTGAAAGACTTAGAAATCACCTATCCCATCGCTCTTGATAGTGACTATAAAATATGGAATGCATTTAAGAACAGCTATTGGCCAGCTCATTACTTCGTGGATCGACAGGGACGAATCCGACATCATCATTTTGGAGAAGGGGAATATCAAGAGTCCGAAAAAATTATTCGTGATCTTCTTGCAGAAGACGGAAGGACTATTCACGCTCAAAACGGTGAAGTTCATGCGGCAGGGGTTCAAATTGCAGGTTCACTTGAGGACGTCCAGTCGCCAGAAACCTATGTTGGCTATGGTCGGACGAAAAATTTTGTCGCTTTTCCATCCGAAAGCCACGATCAAATAGGACAGTATGAATCACCAAAAAAACTGCAACTGAATCAATGGGCATTGAGTGGCAAATGGTTAGTTTCAGAAGAGAAGGCGACAGTAAAGCAAGCTCATGGGAAGGTTGTATTTCGATTTCATGCTCGAGACTTACATTTGGTTTTAGGAAGTTCGCATACAATAAAATTTAAAGTCACAATAGACGGTCATGCTCCTGAGCTAGATCAGGGGATCGACATTGACAGAAACGGTTTTGGTGAAGTCAATGAGCATCGACTCTATCAACTTATTCGTCAAAGAAACAGTGAACAGCTTTCCGATCATCTATTTGAAATTGAATTCTTAGATTCCGGCGTAGACGTTTACGCATTTACCTTTGGATGAATCTACTGATCCCAACCTTTCGAAATTCTTAAGTTAGAAGTTGTAACATGTCTCTCTGATTAACTTTGCGCCAGGTGGTAAAGATGCGTCCGATGGGAACAGCTGCAGATTTGCAGGAACGCAGGATTAAGGTTGTTAAGTGGATTACTGACGGTACCGTGAGTAAAAAAGAAGCTGCCAAGAGAGCCAACGTTTCGATCCGTGCGATAGATAAGTGGCTTGAAAAATATAAAGACAGAGGAATCACTGGACTTGCCCCTATTCCAGCAAAACCCCCAAACAGAAAACTCACNNAAGGGCGCTGTGCACTCAGGCTTCGAAGAAGATCTGTGGAATTGCCCTCGAATAGCAGCTGTGATTAAGAAAAAACTGTCGGTGTCCTATCATCCCCAACATATAGGTAGGCTGCTACGTAGAATGGGATGGACCCTTCAACGGCCCGCAAAAAAGGCGCAAGGACGTAGTGCTAGCGACATAGAAAAATGGACTAAAGTTGAGTGGAAGAAAATAAAAAAAAGCCAAGAAGAGTAAATCTAGCATAGCTTTCATCGATGAGACAGGCCTGTTAACAACTCCTCTGATAAA
This sequence comes from Deltaproteobacteria bacterium, assembly GCA_003136475.1. Classification (GTDB taxonomy): domain Bacteria; phylum Bdellovibrionota_B; class Oligoflexia; order Oligoflexales; family Bog-1112; genus BOG-1112. The sequence goes on along the minus strand of PLEQ01000408.1, from coordinate 270 downwards.
AAGAACGTGGTCTCCGCGAGGCCAAACTCCAACTATTTATTACAAAAATTCGCGAGAAAAAATTTCCGCAATTGGAGCGGTTCTTTGTTCCGCCAAGGGAAAAAAGGTGCGCTGGATGTTCGGCCTAAGGCCGAAAAAGAGCATAAACGCCGAACAATGCGTGCGTTTCTTAAAACAACTTAGAAAAAATGTGCCTGGGAATATTGTTGTGATTTGGGATCGATTCGCGGCACATCGGTCTCGAAAAGTGAAAGCCTATACAAAGGCAGA
>PLEQ01000076.1 GCA_003136475.1 Deltaproteobacteria bacterium | reverse complement strand
AGAGTAGGATGTCTATAGGAGACTTTATGAAGTTTTTGAAATATTTAACAGTTTTTATTTTGGGGTTTTTGGTTGCCAATGTACCTGATTTCGTAGGATTACATGAAGACTATATGTACAGAAAATATGTAAAACGGGAATGCATTGATAAGGGTGTAAATGTGGACAAATGTGATTTCTATACTGCTTTTGAACCTCTTGAAAAAGAACATCCTACTCTCCATAAAATATATGACTATTTTTTAGGCGGTCAAGGAACTCTATTTTACGTATTGAGNNGTTTGACACAATGCTATGGAATGCGAGAGAACTTGTCAGACTTTATTTTTCGTGAGAAATCAGATGATTGAATATGAAGAAAAAGACGGCGAATATACGCTGGTCCAATTAGATAGCGGGCACTGGATGGCTCTAACTCCTCCTGATCAACAAGGAAACAACAAAGAAAGCCCTATTCNNGGTCAAAAGTAGCTATCCGTAAATGGATTAAATGGCATCGAAAGGTCGGAGATGAGGGCGCTTTTGTATGAAACATTTTTTGCTCAAATTCAATCATGGAGTCGAGATCGGAGCGATGTTGGCTTATATAGGTCATTACTTCCGAACTGAAGATGAAAGGGTTTGGGAGATTGCGATGGAAGAAGTGCGACACCCGAAGACTTTGGAACATATTTTGAAAGAATATGACCAAAAGCCTTCTAAGCTAATCGATAAAAGTTTTGGCCTAGTTGGAACTGTAATCAAATATCTGTGCAAAATTTGTCCAATTTGGTCCCTAGATTTAGTAGCCCGAAGCATGGAGCTTTTTGCAGTATTTAATTATAGAAGATTGGAAAAAATATACCCTAAACATGCTAACACTTTTTGGGCTATGGCGCTAGCTGAAGAACAGCATGGAAAGTATTTTGCGAGGAAAAAATGAAAAAACTCTTGTTATTATCGATCCTTTTATTCAGTTCTTGTGCACATCTTCAAACAGGAGATGTAGTTAGAGCATATGGAAAATACATTAGAAACTGCACCGGAACCATCAGCCAATTGGATCCAGGAAAACTTTGTGATACCGTAGCTCATTACGCCATAGTAACCGAAAGTTGTGAACTTTATTTTAATAAAACCGGATGGGAAAACATTGGACCAGGAATATCTATTTGTGTCGAAGAAGCTTATCCTATTCATAGAATAGAGTACAGAAAATGAAAACAATTAAAGAAATTGCACTTAATTTATTGATAGGTGTACTAATTGTACTTTTTATTCTTCACCCAGGACTAATTCTTTTAGCGTTTGGTTTGCCCGGAACTTTTCATGAATTATGGATGTGTGGTGCTTTTTGCGAAGGAATTTTATTTGGTATTATAGCGACAGTTTACTCTTTGGGCAAAGCTGCAAGAGAAGCTATTTCTGAAGTAAACGATAAGAAAGGTAAGAAAAAATGAAAATCGATCCAATAAAAGCTATCATATTTAGTCTATTCTTAGCTCTAATGTGTCTTAGTCAATATACTGTGGGTTTAAGTGTAAGGTACGAAAGAGTTCTGAAACAACGAGAGCTGTTTTTAGATCAAATCTATGACGTATCGATATCCGGTTGTCAAGGCGGAGCCAATCGAATCATGTTGAATTTTATAACTAATGCGCCCTTCAAAGATGATGCTCAAGATGCTTGCATAAAAAATGCTAGAAATGCGCAAGAAAATTTCAAGAAATCTTATTACGATTGGNNCTCAGATTCTCTAAAAAAGACCTACAATTTGGCCAATCTAAGCGACAAACAACTTGAGTTCGTTCATGAAATTTCTGAAAGATTGTACACAATATTTGAAAGTTCTGTTAAAGTAAAAGAAATGGAACAGTGGCTAATGGTGCCAGCCTTTCCAGATATGGGGAACAGATGAACAAGATCTTAGAGGTAAAATTTGGATCCTCTTTGTATGGGACTAGCACTCCTAACTCTGATCTAGACCTAAAGGGGATTTATTTGCCGACTGCTAGAGAGATTGTATTGGGAAGTTATAAGAAAACCATCACAACTACTAGGCCTAAACAAGAGTTCGAGCGCAACAACAAAGATGATGTTGATATTGAAATATTCTCACTGGATCGTTTTCTAGAGCTTTTAATTCAAGGCCAGACTGTGGCATTGGACTTACTCTTTTCTCCTTATTCCTCATACACCCAAAATACTGTCCAAGGACTAGCCATTATGTCCCTTTTGCAGGCAAATAGGGATCAATTATTAAATAAGAACGTAAATGCGTTCGTAGGATATGCCCGACAGCAAGCCGCCAAATACGGTCAAAAAGGTTTTCGAATAGACGCCTTGAGGAAGATTTTAGATCTTCTAAATGCATGGAAAGATCAAGTTGTACGAGTGGGAGATTGCGATTTAGAACACTGGGTGCCTCTTTGCGGTAACGAATATATCAAAATCGAGTACTTGAAGTCTCCCAGAGGCATAGAAGAACCTTATTTGAACGTTTGTGACAAGAAAATCGCCTTTCATTCCACCATAAAGTACGCTTTAGAGCATGTTCAACGCCGTTTTGATGAGTACGGAAAACGCGCTTTGATGGCTGAAAAGAACGAAGGAATAGACTGGAAAGCCCTTTCTCATGCAGTTAGGGTGAATTCCGAGGCAAAAGAGCTACTTACTACGGGCAAAATCACTTTCCCTAGGCCTGATAAAGACTTGCTACTGCAAATCAAGCTCGGTAAGATGGACTACAAGATAGTGGCGAACCTAATCGAAGAAGGTTTGGAAGATTTGAAGNNTTCTGAGATTGTTAAGAAAGGTTAATATGAGTATTTATCCCGTACCTTTGGCAGAATGGTTTCCTTTTGGTTCCGAGATGTATGACAGCTGCCACAGTATGGTCGAAGTTAATAGATGTTATGGATGTGGACGCCGGATGCGTTTCAGTCAGGCCTGGGGGCATCACTCGATTCCCTGGGGATACGGTGA
>PLEQ01000092.1 GCA_003136475.1 Deltaproteobacteria bacterium | reverse complement strand
CGGAAATTATCGTACGCTAAGGACTTCCGCTTTGGCGTAACAGCCTGAAATTATTAGAACTCGATGCTTTATGCGATGGCCAAACATAGTCCCCAGTTAGGTTGATATGCTCCCATCCGAGTGGTGAAAGATGCTGCAATAAGTCGTCATCTATCTTTTGGCCACGATTTTTTAACCCGACGGTTGCTCGTTCAAGATAGACCGTGTTCCATAACACGATTGCTGCAACGACGATGTTAAGACCAGATGCTCTGTATCGCTGATTCTCGAAACTACGATCACGCAATTCGCCTAGTCGGTTGAAGAATACTGCTCGAGCGAGGGCATTCTTTACTTCGCCCTTGTTCAATCCGACTTGTACTCGCCTGCGTAATTCAACACTCTGAAGCCAATCTAGAGTAAATAGTGTACGTTCGATGCGACCGAGCTCACGTAGTGCGACTGCTAGACCGTTTTGACGTGGATAACTACTAAGCTTTCGTAACATAAGAGACGCGGTGACAGTGCCTTGCTTGATGGATGATGCGAGGCGCAGAATTTCAACCCAATGAGAACGGATGTGTTTTGTATTGATTGTTCCACCAATAAGCCCACTTAGAGTGGGATACGCCTTAGCGTCCTTGGGAATATAAAGGTTCTTGTCTTTGAGGTCACGGATGCGCGGAGCAAAACGAAACCCGAGAAGCTGCATCAATCCGAAAACATGATCAGTAAAACCAGCAGTATCTGTATAGTGTTCTTCAATTCGCAAATCGGACTCATGGTTTGCATCCCGTACAGCAGAGTTGATAACTTTGACATGAAACGGAGCATATTGATCAGATATTTGGGTATAAAAGGTGACACCTGGATCGCTTCCATATTTTGCGTTGAAGTGCCCAGCTCCATGTCCAGCTCCTCCGGCACGGAACCATTGTCCATCAGATGAGGAGCTTGAACCGTCACCCCAAGAGGCTGCAAAGGTCTGTTGAAATTGCGCGTTCACCACTTCTGCTAGCGCAGCAGAGTAAGTCTCATCTCGAATATGCCAGGCTTGCAGCCATGAGAGTTTGGCATAGGTCGTACCGGGACATGCTTCGGCCATCTTTGTTAGCCCAAGGTTGATCGCATCAGAAAGGATTGCTGTTAGTAGAAGAATTTTATCGGAGGCCTGCTCCCCATTTTTGATATGAGTGAAATGGCGTGTAAACCCTATCCAGCTGTCGACCTCCAACAGCAGTTCAGTAACCTTCAAACGAGGGATGAGCGCATATGACTGCTGCATGAGCACGTCAGCTTCGTCCGGTACAGCGTTTGCGAGGGGAGTAATTTTTAGACCCGCATCTGAAATCACGGCATCTGGCAGTTCATTTAACATCGCTAGTCGTTCTACCTTGGCCAATTCCTTCTCGAGCAATCCAAGTCTTGCTGTTAAAAATCTTTCACAGGCAGTATCTGCAGTGAGTCCAAGTTCCTGTCTTTCGCTTTGTTCGGTGAAGCGTGATGAAGGCAACAGATATTCTTCAAAATCCTTGAACTGACGGGACCCTTGTACCCAGATATCGCCTGAACGAAGAGAGTTCTTAAGCTCGGACAGTACACACAGCTCATAAAACTTGCGATCCGTTCCATCATCGGTATTAACAATACTCTCCCAACGCTTACGCACAAAACCAGTCGGTGCATCATCTGGGACTTTGCGAACTTGTCGCTCGTCCATATTTTTGAGAGTTTCCACCCCCTTTAGAATTTCTTGCGCTGCGGGTGCAGCTTTAATTTGAAGGGTCTCTAAGAGNNGGAGAAGCTATCACCAATTAGCGGTAAGTAGTCAAATTCTGCAGGTTGAGCGAGTTTCTCAGTCTCCCTGATACTTTCGTCAAACTGTTCCCATGGCAGCACCCCTTCGATAGCTGCAAAAGGGTCTGTCCCACTTTTTTTAGCGTCAAGAAGTGCACGTCCTATGCGTGAATAGAGCCGCAATTTGTCATTGATCGATTTTCCTGATTCTTGAAAACGATCGGTGTGTATTTTTTTGGCTCTGTTAAACACAGCTCCAAGAATACGGTCATGCATATCGACGATTTCATCGATCAAGGTTGCTTGAGTATCTATGAGGACAGCAACTAACGTAGCGTGACGGCGAGTTGGTTCAAGGTCCTGTAGGTGCTGTGCCGTCATTATGCTCCCTTCACGAGCAATCTTTAAAAGACGGTTTTGGTGAATAGCTTTTTCTAATCCGATTGGTAATTGAAAATCTCGAATTGTACGCAGTCGTTCGATATGGGCGAGTATATGCTTGGCGTTGGGAGCGCCCGGTGGCTGGCGAAGCCAAAAAAGTAGACTGACTTTGTTTCCCTCCCGCAAGGATAGTAGCCTGTCCAGGAGTTGTCTCTGGTTGGCAGTTAGCGAGCTGGTGAGAACGTCATAGACACAACGCGTGCCTCGTGTGAGTGCCTCTGCACAGACACGCTCAATGACTTCTACAGTTGGAAGAATGATTCGATGCTGGCGAAGCACCTCGATCAATGCAGTTGCCAATACGTTTCCGCGATCGGTTTGCTGTGCGAGTTCAGTGAGAGTGTCAACAAATGTACGAGCATGACGTTTAGTAAAAAGTGTAAGTCCCAACACTTTTTGAAGTTCTAGGAGATGTTCCCGACGTGTCTCTGCACGCTTCGAGTACTGGTGCCACAATTCAGGATCAACCTGCAATTGATTTGCAACGCTGCGTAACAGAGCATCTGGAGGTTGAGCCTCAGGTAGAATTGAACAACCAGGATAGCGCAAATAACAAAGTTGGATAGCAAATCCGAGGTGATTCTGTTTTCCGCGATGTTGCCTAATCAGCGATAGATCAGTTTCACTGAAAGTGTAGTAGCGAATGAGTTCGTCTTTATCGCTTGGAAGTGCCAACAAAGAACTACGTTCAGCCATTGTCAGCAAACAGCGTCGTGGCATGGTTAATTTTCTCTCAAATACTGATACAAGGTTTCCCGACTTATTCCAAATTCACGGGCAAGTTGTGCTTTCTTTTTCCCGGAATCAGCCCATCGACGAAGTTCGGTCACCTGATCTGCAGATAGCGACTTCTTGCGACCTCGATATGCGCCACGCTGTTTTGCGAGAGCAATGCCCTCTCGCTGACGCTCACGAATCAAGGCCCGCTCGAACTCAGCAAAAGCCCCCATCACAGATAACATTAGGTTTGCCATAGGGGAGTCCTCACCCGTAAATGCAAGGCTTTCCTTGATGAACTCAATTCTTACTCCGCGTTTTGTCAGACTCCTAACAATGCAACGAAGATCATCAAGATTGCGTGCCAAGCGGTCCATGCTATGAACGACAACAGTGTCCCCATCTCTTACAAAATCAAGAAGGGCCTCTAGCTCTGGGCGTTGCGTGTCTTTTCCCGATGCTTTATCAGTGAACAACTTGTCAACTCGAGCGTTTTCAAGTTGACGCTCTGGGTTTTGGTCGAAGCNNTACGTTGACCGTGCAAAGTGGGTACTCCGGATAGTTTTTTTGATTTTCTGTCAGGAAAGACTCTATGACCCGTCAAGAAAGGTGTCAATAAATTCGAACTCGCACTCTAATCTGACGTATTTTGGCTTGGTCGTCTGACGTCAGGTTTGGGTATACTTAAAGCAGGCACCTATCGCAGAAAATTTCTTTAAACAAGGACGGGACCACTCATGGCCGAACCCAAGAAATTCAAAATTGAGTACTCCGATCCACCTGATGGCGCAACATGTCCTCCGGGCTTTCATTTTGTACGTGCCCACAAAAGGCTATGCCA
>PLEQ01000417.1 GCA_003136475.1 Deltaproteobacteria bacterium | reverse complement strand
TCGTTGTCACTCGTGCGAACGTAGACGTTTGCGAGCCGGATAATTTTCCTTTTAATTTTTTGGTCCGAACTAATAGGCCGGACCCGTGATCAGATACGAAAGGCATCTCTTAGCGCTTTTTGCTTTTTTCAATTAATGAAGCCTTTCATTTCTCTTAAGATCTGCGGCTTCTTGAAAGCAGTTGCGGATGTGAGTGTCGGCATATTTTTCGAGCAGGGTGTGGCATGATGCAGGAACCTGTTTACCGATGGCTAGCTCATGATGAAGGATACGAAAGAGGACGTTCGAGTGGGGGTCATCGTTCAGCCTTATGTTCTCAGAGCGAAATTCCCGGGAAGATTTGCTAAAGAAGCAAACAGGAGAAGCCTCCTTGTTTGGGCCCGCGACTGCCGCAAAGAGATCAGCAAAGTCTTCTTCATAATAGTGACCGAGTTTCAAAAATACTTTACGATTCTCTTCGATAGCCGGAGCTTCTGGATGCATGCTGTTCAAACAGCTGGAAAGCTTGGCCATAAAAGCATGATCGATCGAAGATTTGAAGCCGCTAGTTTGAATGGCTCTTGAGATCTGATGACCGATTTCATGACGCAGAATCCCCAAGCCCTGCTCACCACCATGTACGGCAAGCCAACTTGAACGTACGATTCTTCCTTGAGCAAAAGATGCATCGCTAATTTCTAATAAGGCATTCAGATCTGAAATGGTGGAAGTGTAATTTTCCCGAAACCCGTAATTCATGGCATTAGCGAATTTGAACAGATGCGTTCTTTCAAGTTGTCGAACTTTCTTTCTTTGCAATTGAATGGCATCTTTAAGCTCGGTTTCGAGGTCTGATAAGAACTGTTCACGCTCCTTGGGCGGAGCAAACCTGATGTCTTCGACTGTATTTTTGATGCTCGCAGCAATTTGAGGTGGGAAGAGCTTAGTAAGATCTACTCGTGAATCTTCCTTGATTTTTTGCGAAAGCTTTGAAAACTCGTCATATCGAAACTTGTCGGGATGAATAGAGAGCGCTCTATTCAAACTAGCGATGAATTCCTGACCCTTCGACCTATCTCGTTCATGGTGAGTGCGAAGTATCGCGCGATGAGAGGCTATATTTTTGCCTTTGTCGGCCATAAACTTAGAATCGTTTGAAAACGCAAGGAGCTTCACCGGTGTAATTTCAAGCAGACGGAAATAGAGAGCGATCGTTCTTATGGCTGTGAAATATTCACCGAGATCTTTCAGGCTAAATTCCTTTCCGCCAGAGACTCTTTTAAATCCCCGAGCGTATTCACCTTCCAATAGGAAGTCGCGGATATTAGGATCAATCGCTTTCAGTTTTAATTTCAGAGTCGCGAGTGCAGCATTCTCATGCTTAAGGGTCTGCTCCATTGTCCCATATTTTGCGCGGTAGAACATTTCGGCTTCGCTGCAAAATTGAAGCTCGGCATATAATTCATTAACAATCTTGTCATGAGCTGTGTGTCGTAGGAGAGCTAGGGTGTCGCGCCAACTCCCTTTAGCCCATGGTTCTGGCCCGATTTCGGCTTCGAACTTGACAATCCCGTTGTTTGTTTCGAGATTGGTTTTAGAATTTACATGAAAAGCTGATTCGAAAGGTACGAGGAATAGAACGAGCTTCTCTTGCGGACTAAGATGAGCAAAATCACTGTTCGGGTTTGTTTCAAGAGCAGCGATCTCTTTCTCATTCCTTCGATAGTCCTGCTCCTGTAGGAGTCTGAAAAGTCCGAGAAAGTGCTCTTCCTGCTCGTGGCTTAGTTTGTGTCCGTGTTCGATTATCTGTTCCCGCAGTAACTCGAATTCCTGAATGCCTTTGCAGAGCTCATCCAGGCAAGTCTTAATTGTTTGAGCTTCAAGCTGATCTGCAGCCTTTAGGGTTTGCAGGTATAGAATCGATGCGAAGAGCGAAGAATAAATGCCGAGCCTCTTGATTTTAGCTGGTTTCATTAAGATCTCCTGGCCGATGGCACGCTGTTTTCTGAATATAAGTGTATCTGGATCCTGTATTTGATACTGCCCTTCATAATCTGTCCGGCACTGGATGGGAAGCTTAATTCCCTTTAGGTTTGGAACTATTAAGTTTTTTGGCAAAAATCCGAAAAAGCCAACATAGGCTGCGTGCAGAAGGTGAATTTGAGAGAGAATTTGCAAATATTTATGTTTGGGTTTTACTTATTTTAGGTCAAAAGTTGTCTAGACAATGGGGTCCACTTTAATAGGAACCGGGGTACTTATCTTTTTGGTGATTCTGGCACTCGTTATTCTATTTGTCGGTATATCTGCCTATAACGGATTGGTGAGTTTAAGACAGCAGATCGATCGCGCTTGGGCCAATATCGACGTCATTCTTAAGCAGCGTCATGACGAAATTCCTCAGGTTATTCAAGTGATCTAACAGTTTACGCAGTACGAGCGCTCAACAATCGATAAGATTTTGGAAGCCCGTAAGCAGTATGCGTTCGCGCGGAACATTTCGGAGAAGATCGATGCGTCGCAGGAAATGAACCGAGCTCTCAACGGAATTTTAGCGGTCGGGGAGCAGTATCGAGTTTAGTCGCGAAGCCATGAAAGCTCTAGCGCCATATCGCACAGATCACATCAACCGCTTTGGAGACTACATTTTGAATCTGGATCGGCGTCCTGAACCACTTTCCATCAAAAATCCTGCCGATTTTGACTATCCTCAAACCTCAGGGGAGAGATCTTTGGCGAGATGACGTTTTTTTTCACGAATCCTTACCGTCCCCCTATCCCTCATGGAAGACCGTCTATTGGCATTTTACTCGGTGGGCCACATCAGGAAAAGTTGACTTTTAAATTTGAAGCAAGAACTTGCAGGTGTTTATCAGCGGTCCAAAGCATGCTTGTCTATTCCAAAGACCTGTGCTAGTTCTCTCCGCACTATGGAAACTGCTTCTTTCGAAGCTCATAAATTTAGATGCTCCATGTTTGCTAAAGACTTACGAGGAGTCTATACATGGGTAATCGAAGTCATGCTTCGCAAACACAAACTGCACGTGCGCGACATCGTGGGAAAGACGGACCGTGAGATTCCATGGTCACGTTTTGCCACACTATTGCGAGATCATGATGGTTGCGTGATTGCAAGCAAGGGACCGATCGTTTCCGAGAAACTATTTCGCGCAATGGCTGCATCATCCAAGGCCTTTGCCACAAAGCCCCTCTGCTATGCAAGGAAGGCACCGTGATCGGCGTCACCGGTGTTTTTATGGATATAGCTCCTCCGTCCTCTTTAACTGCAGGTTTGAGTCTATTACGAATAATAGTGGTCAATTCGATACGTTCTTCCTCTTGCACTTGAAAGAGCCTAACTAAATTTTCGCGAAAAGCAGCGTCTTCGGTAGCGTCTAAATTTTAGTGTC
>PLEQ01000038.1 GCA_003136475.1 Deltaproteobacteria bacterium | reverse complement strand
TTGGCTCTACCGCTTGATTAATAGAATTGCGAGACGATTAAGGTTTTGAAGACCCAATAAATTTTTCGCGTAATTTTAAAAACGGCCGTTCGATAAGCCAATACAACAGAATTCCAACTACAAAGACAGAGATACCGTGAATAACTAGAGCTTGATACCCTCCATCAGAGACCAACTCCTTGAAATAGAGCTGATTAAGATGAAAGACTTGTTTGTTGATCAGATATAAGCTGTAGGCCAGTGTCGCAATGGTTCCAGCAAAAGGGATCCTGACGGACCCGAGGATAGTACGCGGGCTGACAGCCGCTGCTACCAGTAAAGCAAAACTTGCAGAGAGAAGGGGATAACCAAAGACAGATCCGATAAATGAATCGCGAGCTTGGAACATCCAAAGACATACCGCTATCCCTACCAAACTTAAAACAAATAGCAAGTTGCCTTTTTTCATCCACAGCTCCCACCAAAGAGGCCGAAAGTATCTAATCCCAGCAATGACAACTCCGGCTAATAGTCCGTCCAAGCGACTATAGGTGGGAAAATAGATCAGCTCGATAAACTTAGGACCAAAACTATAAGTTTCTCCGCCTATCTTTCGTATTGGGTACAATTCAAACAGCCAAATATATCCGCGAAGAACGATACCAGCTGCTAAAAAGCCAAGGCAAACAAAAACTGTCTTCTTCAAAGAAGAATTTTTCATGAGAACAAAAGCGATCAAAGGGAATAGCAGATAGAAATGCTCTTCGATGCAGAGAGACCAGGCATGCGAAAATGCTTTGTTGTTGCGATAGTCAATTAGTAGATTTTCAGTGAAAGTTAGAAACTGCCATAGAGGTTGAATATTTGGTTCTTCACGAAACAGAGGAACCGTGAAATAGAGAATCACGACGACCCAGTATGCGGGTAGGACCCTGAACGCACGACGCAGATAGAACTGCTTTAGCGAAGGTGTTACGTTTTGAGCGTAAGACTTGAATAACTGAGAGCCGATCAGATAGCCACTTAGCGCAAAGAAGAGGTCAACCCCCATCCAGCCGTATTTTGCAACAGCCAAAAACGGTAAACCAAGCCCGGCAACCCAAGCATGAAAAAGCATCACCCATAAAATGGCGATGGCTCGAAGAAGATCGAGCCCTTTTAAACGGTCCATAAAGCAACTTTATATTGTAAAGAAAAATGAATCCATCATAGCATAAGGGAAAACGACCGCAATCCGTAACGGCAAAACACTGGCTGATGAAATCGGGTCTGCGATGGTTTTATTAAGGCTGAGCTTACAAGCCATTAGACGACAGGTTTTCTAAAGCGCGTTCAAGAACATGGAATCGAAGTAACACTGCTCCCCTTCGCACTTCCACCAGATTTTGATCCGTTTAAAATCCTCTAAACCACCGCTTACGCCACGCTGGTTGCCGGCAAAGCAAAGATAGCTATTGGACACGGGAATAAGAAAATCAAAGGATCTCGCCACCTGAGACGCGTATACTAATGGACAGAATTGGCTCTACCGCTTGATTAATTCCTTCGCATTTTATGTAAAGGGAATAACCCTCAATATCAAATTTTCCCTCTATAATTTCGGCACTTGCTAAAGCGCTCTGAGCAAGCAATACAAGATAAAAAATAGCTATAAAGATCTTCATCATACTCCCCATTTCTTGTTTCTATTCAAATCATATAACTTATTATTTAATATATGTAAACTATTTTTAATTTTATTAATAAATATATTGACAATATTTAATCAAATGGACATAATCTTGGCGGAGGTATGGATTTATGTCTAAACTTATCACCCAGTGCCCAAGTTGCCATGTATCTGAAGTTACAATTAAAAATATCGAATGCACTTCCTGTGGAACGAAATTTGAAGGGGCTTTCCAAGTCCCCTCGCTTTTAAAGCTTTCCCAGGAGGACCTTTTGTTTATCCAAGAGTTTGTCAAAGCCAGTGGCAGCCTAAAAGAGGTTGCTGCAAGGTTTGATATATCTTATCCCACCGTACGCAACCGGTTGAACGCTGTTATAGATGCTTTAGATAATTTGGAAGCTGTTGCAACTTCAAAACGAAATAAAATCCTTGCAGATTTAGAGGAAAGGAAAATCAACGCAAATCAAGCTGCTCTTTTACTAAAGGGGATTTAGGATGAGCAAGGTTATGAAACAAGAACAACTTAAATTAAACCAACTACTCGAAGAAGAAAAGATTTCGAGCGAAAATTACGAAATGCTACGAACAGCAATCCAATCTAAATCCTTTTTTTCTTCGATAGAAGATTCGATTTTACTGAATCCATTTAGCAAAATTGCAGGTTTTTCCGCATTTGCATTGGGGATTTTGTTTGTAGTCTTGATGGCTATTATCGCAAACCTTGGGTATATCCACTATCCTGGTTTTTTGAGCTTTCATCTTTATGAAAACAAATACTACACCGTCGACATTGGAAGACTCGCATTGCAATGCATTACGAACAATTTGGTTCTGAGCTTGTTGTTTTATCTAGGTGCTATTTTAGCGAAACAACGCTCCCTTCGTTTTGTGGATTTTGTAGGTACAGTTTTTCTGTCTAGATTCCCATATCTTGCGGCAGTTTCACTACACCTTATCTATGTTGCAATATTTCCTGAATTAAAAGGGATCGCATCTGGAGTATCCGATCCTCACCGTTTAGTAAGTGTATTAGGGATTAGCTTTGCCCCTTTTGTCGTTTGGCAATGCATCACCTACTGGTTTGCTCTCAAGGAGTCTTCAGGACTTCAAGGCAAAATGCTGTGGCTGGTGTTTCTTATTTCTATGTTTCTTTGTGACGTGTTGTCAGGACTTGCAAGCCGATGGTGGGTTAACTTTTATTCGTAATAAGGAGAGTAGTATGCATCATCTTTTTACAAAAATAGGCTTCGTTTTATTGTTTTGCTTAGAAATATCTGCTTTAGGAGAGCAAGTGAAAACCTTTTCCAACAGTGGTTTTGCTGTCAATAATAGCACACCAGCGTTTGCACTCCTTGTCGTAAAAAATGGTAAGGTGCTATTTAAAGACGTCGGTGGCTGTGCTCAGTTTGATGCTAAGAAAAATTGTGTTTTAAAAGCAACTGAGGAAACAGCTTTTTCCATTTGTTCTATCACTAAACATTTCATAAGTGCGGGGATTCTTCTCTTGGAAGAGGAGGGGAAACTCTCCATCGAAGAAGAGGCCAGTCAATACCTTGAGCTATCCGAAAAATTTTTGGGAATAAAAATCAGGCATCTTCTTTTTCACACATCAGGTATTCCGGATTATTTTCCCGTCGATATCGAGGGCATTGCAGCTCAAAAGAAAAGATTTACTTCGGACGACGTGATGAAAAAACTGGAAAAACTAGAGCTCAATCCTGTTGGAACAAAAATGGCGTATTCCAATACGGGCTATGTGCTATTAGGAAAGATTATTGAAAAGGTATCGGGTCAATCTTTAGAAGAGTTTCTAAAAGAGAGAATTTTCCAAAGATTTGGAATGAAAACCGCTTTTTTGCAGGCCTCACTTCCGTCCCAAACGAACCATACGTTTCAATATAGTCCTTGGCCTCTGTTAAAAGAAGAGAGTTGGCCTAAAGTTCTCATAGCAGGAGCAGAAGGTGGAATTTGGATGTCGATAAACGATTACGAGAAGTGGATCGATGCTTTTGATCAAAACAAGATTTTTCGAAAGAAAGAGACCATGGCAAAATACCTTTCTAAAGGAACCTTGGATAGTGGCGCACAGATAACCGGTGATCGAGGAGAAAAAGAGTACAGTTATGGATTTGGTTTAGGCTTTAACGCAATGGAATACAAAGGCAAGAAATACAATCTCATTACCCACGGTGGAGGTATGCCTGGAACTGCATCTCAATTTGCAAAATTTATAGATCAAGGTTTGTGGGTTGTAAACTTTAACAACAACGCGACATACCCAAGTGCCACAGATCTCTTAGAACAACTTGGAATTGCAATCGACTAAAAATTCTCAAAGGGAGAAGTTATGAATTCTTTACGAAAATTTCTTACAGGATTGGTTGTGATGCTCCTTTCTCTGCCTGCATTTGGTAACAATGAAGGTATCTCTCAGGCAATGGATACTGCACTATCACCTTATTTCAAAGCAAATACACCTGGTGCGACTGTTCTTGTTACAAAAGATGGAAAAACGCTCTTTCGTAAGGCCTACGGGATGGCAAACCTTGAACAAGAAGTTGCTATGAAACCCGAGATGATATTTCGCTTGGGATCAATCACTAAGCAATTTACTGCTGTTGCTATTATGATGCTTTCCGAACAAAAAAAGCTCGATGTAAAGGATGAAATCACTAAATTTTTTCCCGATTATCCCACCCATGGAAAAAAGATTACGATTGAGCATCTGCTTACTCATACTTCAGGGATTATGAGCTACACCAGTATGCCCAAATTCCAGGAAATCAATGATAAAGATCTGACCCCTCAAGAGTTCATGGATGTTTTTAAAAATGAACCTATGCAATTTGAACCAGGGGAACGCTTTGGATACTGCAATTCGGGGTATTTCATCTTAGGTGCAATGATAGAAAAATTATCCAACCAAACCTATGCAGAATTTCTTGCACAAAATATTTTTGAACCTCTTAAAATGAAGCATACAGCATATGAAGGGTTTGAACGGGATGGGCTTAAACGTATAGAAGGCTACTCAACGGGAGCCAACGGTTTTGAAGTAGCAAAATCCCTCAGTATGACGATACCGTATGCTGCAGGAGCATTGGTTTCCACAGTAGATGACCTAGCTAAGTGGGATTGGGCTATTACCGAGGGTAAGCTGCTCAAACCAGAAACTTGGTCCCAAATATTTACCCCCTTCAAGCTAAATAACGGTGAATTTTCAAAATATGGCTACGGTTGGTCCTTGCGAGATGTCCATGGTTTTGCTTCTATCCAGCATGGAGGAGGAATTAATGGATTCAGAACGATTGCAATCCGTATTCCCAAAGAAAAACTATATGTTGCAATTTTGCTAAACTCCCAACAACCAGATTTTGATCCAGAATATCTCGCTGAAAAATTTGTAGCAATTGCATTAGGAAAGTCCATCGTGGAGCCTAAAGAAATTGCATTGGCTTCTGAGCAATTAAAAGCATATGTCGGAAAATATAGTTTGGAAAAGGAAGGATCGGTGCAAATAGTCTTAGAGGGCAATCAACTTTTTGTTACCGACGTAGGGTTTAAACGAGCTCTCCACGCATCCTCTGAGTCTGAATTCTTTTTCAAAGATTCTTTTATAAAATCGAGTTTTATAAAAGACGAATTAGGCACCGTCACCACACTGAAAGTTTCTGACCAAGAGAATGTATACACTTGGGGGCGTGAACGATGATGGCTCAAGCTATAAAAGCAATAGACGAACACCAAGATTTTTCAAAATTGATGCAGTTGTGACTAGAAGGGGGAATAAGAAAATCAAAGGATNNAAAGTATCTACATCACCGAAAATGACGGGACTCTTAATTTCTGGGGGCACGAAATTTATAAAGTGGATGATTTCGCTTTTGTTTCTGGCAGCGGAGATCGTGTCGAATTTCGTATAAGCGAAGACCTCAGCACAGTGGATGTTCAACATACTTCGAGTGAGAAGAAAGAGAACTTTATTTTGAAACGCAAAAATAAGTGAAACAAGGTTTGCGAAGGGATCAAATGCATTAATCAAGCGGTAGAGCC
>PLEQ01000157.1:2431-5475 GCA_003136475.1 Deltaproteobacteria bacterium | reverse complement strand
GCGCATCAAGCGCTTCGAAAAGCTTATTCTCAACTGCGGTCACACCCAAGGCCTAGAGCACCAAGAGCAAATGACCATCGCAGAGTTTTTCGAAACTCAAGCCAAGAATGGTATGGCGTTTGGTCGGTTCGCGACTGAAGTCATTTATGACCGGAATGCACCGCCTGATGAAGACGGTAACTATCCATTTCACAGATTCAGACCTATTGACGTTGCCACAATCTTAAGAACGGTAAGAAAAGGCGAAAATGTCGGAAACTCTCTACGAGCGACCGCGATTCGTGCCCTCGAAAGTATTACCGGCGAAAAGATCAACATTGACATTAAGAGTCTTCAGGAAGACAGATATGCGTGGCTCCAAGTTATTGACGGCACTCCAAGACAAGCGTTTACGCATGATGAGATGCTGGTATTTAGTCTATTTCCATCTACTGATGTGGAGCATAACGGTTACCCCATTTCTCCACTCGATACTGTAGTATCGTCAGTTACAACTCACATTTCAATCGATGCCTACAAAAAGCTCTACTTCCAAAACGGTCGTGCGGCAAAGGGCATGCTTGTTATTCAATCCGACGAGGTTGACCAGGCGATCCTAGATAATATGAAATTGCAGTTCAATGCGTCTATCAACAACGTATCGAACAGTTTCCGTACACCAATTTTTGGTATCGGTAAAGAAGATGATGTTCAATGGCTCTCAATGCAGGGCGAAGGACTAGGCGATGAATTCCAGTTCATGTATGATCAGATCGCAAGAAATATTTTGTCTGCTTTCGGGATGTCTCCTGATGAGTTACCTGGCTATGGCCATCTATCTAAAGGCACGAACTCGCAAACTCTGTCGGAGTCGAATAACGAATTCAAACTCACAGCGGCGCGGGACTCAGGATTAAGACCTCTCATCTTAAAGATGCAGACTTTCCTCAATCAACGGCTTTTCCCAATCATGGACCCTCTGTTGGCCAAGATTTGCGAAATCCGCCTCGATGGATTGGATGCACAAAGCAAAGAACAAGAAACTACACGATTACAGCAGGATATGGCGGTCCACCTGGATATGGATGGAGTGCTGGTTGAAGTCGACAAAGATCCTATCGGTTCAGTTCTGGGCGGTAAAGTCCCATTCAACGAACGTTGGCAATTGGTTGTCGACAAATACTCAAAAGTTGGCGAAATTAGATCCGGTTTCATGGGAGATCCCTCTGCAATCGTTGATCCTCTTTTAAAATTCCCACGAGACCCATTCTTCTTGCAATGGATGCAACTTGTTGCTCAAACCAATCCAAGTGCAGTCCAGGCATACTTCATGCCACGGCCTTTTGCTTTGGAATTCTTGAAAATGAACTGTGAAGATGACCTAGAAGACGATGGAACATAAAAGGAAAATATATGTCAGGTGAGATTAACTGGAAGATGAAGTACAATGCACTCAAGTCGAAGTACATGAATGCTGTCGACATGGCGTTCCGACTAGGCGTTGAAGAAGGTCTGAAACAAGGCCAACTTGACTCTGCCAATCAACAATTGGCTCAAGCACAATCTCAAGTGCAGGCTCAAGGCGCTCCTGGTGCAGATCCAGCAGGCAAGCCTAACAACAATGGCGCTTCTGGCACTCCAGATCAAGGCGCAGCGGCACCAGATAAGAGCGGCGCTCTTAGCGTTCAACCTCCACCAGTCGAAGGCGCATCGCCCGCTGGCGGCGCTCCAATGAAAGAATCTGAGCACCCAGATGGTTCTGAATTAGATCAACACATCGCAACCCTCGAAGGAATGCTCAAAAAGCATGAAACCGACGAAGGATTTGATGCTTCTGCACTATCGGCTGAAATTGGCAAACTGCGCAAATTTCAATCCGAACTGAAACTGCAAAGCGAACTGAAAAAGTCTCAAATGGCCATTAGTGGCATNNCCACAAGCCGCAATTCAAATTCGGCGTGCAAGCCCAGCATAACCTGAGCAGCAGTGCGAAAGCCGCTGTTACCATGCAGCAAGAAATCGTCCAAGACGTTTTCAAGAAGTGGGAAGAAGAAGAAAAGAAAGCTGGCAAAGACATCCTTTCAACGTTAAACATTGAAGGTATCGTCAAAGGATAACGATGATTATCACCCAATTTGACCACCCTACAACTGCTGAAGAGGCTCGTCAGATTTCCTTGGCCAACAAGGAAGATAGTCGCGACCGCTCTAATTTTCGCCAATTAATGAGTCAAATTCGAGAAAGCGCCTCCATGGGCTATACTCGTTATCAGTCAATGCCTGCAAACAAAGATTTCTCCCCAAGCGAGCATGTCTGCGAAGTACTTCGTTCGATGGGCTACAAAGTTTCCGTCAAACGCGCGTATTTGTATGATGATAAGAAAAAAGACTGGTCAGACAAACCTTGGCTAGATCATGCAGGCAGAGAGCAATTCTTCGTCGAAGTTACATGGGGGTAATCAATGATCCCCGCGCATGTATCGGACGTCCTTAAGACTCTAAGCAGAGCACAACAAAACAAATTCACAGAGCTTTTAATGTGGGCCGGTAATTCTGGCGTGCAGGGCTTAAAATTGCCTATCGACTATGACCGTCTCCTTGAAATGGTTGTTCGCATGGGTGCAGATCCTGTAGAGCCAATTCCACCGCCTCCAGTTGAAGAAGAGCCTCTCATCAGAGAAAAGCAGAAAGTATGATAGGTGTTTCAGGCGCGGCCAAAGACAACATCGGTAAGATCGTCGACAATATGTTCGATAATCTTGCTATTCAACTCATTGGCGACATTCCAAGNNTCGCGATCATCAGCATGGAACCTCACTTTGGTCTTGCGCACCTTTTTGTCAAAGCGATGCAAGATAAGGTGCCAAATCAGATAGAACGTGACCTTTTAAGGGGCCTTTTGGCCAGCACCGATGGTTATATCGAAGCTCTGAAAAACAAGACCAGATCAAATATCACTGAAGCGGTTGATGGTATGGCCAGACAGGCGCGATTGGCTAACGAAAAGGTTGAGCCAGCCCTATTGTCGAAAGTCATTAAAGAAGAGATGGTTAAGGCGCGAGCCCT
>PLEQ01000157.1:0-2406 GCA_003136475.1 Deltaproteobacteria bacterium | reverse complement strand
GCGCGGCCAGTGTTAATGATAACGACCCTACCGTCTTTTTCGTAGTGGTAAAAGATGGTATCACCTGCAAAGAATGCCTCAGACTCCATTTGAAAGAGGACGGCATAACGCCTAAGCTCTGGAAATTTTCCGAACTTAAGCAAGGCTACCATAAGCGCGGCGAGAATCAACCTTCTGCCTTTGGTCTTCATCCACATTGTCGTTGTACTCTCGTTTACCTTTCTAAAGGATTTACCTTTGACGATCAAGGGAAGACCGCCTACCACTCTGAAAATTACGACGCTTACAAAAATCAAAAATAAACGGGTCGGGCGCGAACCGACTTGACAAGTCTCATCCTGGATCTAACCACACACCAGGACNNACTGAAGCCGGACTAGCTTGATAGTCGCTAACAGGATTCCGTATATCTTCAACCGCTCGCGCGGCCCGAACCCCAACCAATATCTGTCATCATGCAGGTCTTCTCGTGACTCCAGTGTGTTTGTGCGCTTCGTACAGAATATTCAACACATCTCTCACGCCACCGCTTATAAATTATCTCTTACTCTTTCCTACAACTCTAAGCTCTTCACCCTGAAGGATGCAAGTTCCTTCCTTGTGGCGAAATTTGACTTCTACGTCCCATCCTCTATCTGGATGACACGAGCCAGTCCCCTTCGGAAGCTTGTATTTGTATTGGCTGATAACTACGCCAACATTTCGTGGACTAACGTTCCACATTGGGAAACTCTCCAAGGTCCTGACTTTGTCGCCTTTTTTCATCTTGTGCTTCTTTCTAAAAAAACCAGCTAAAAGGGTTATACNNCGTGTTCTTCTCGCTCTTTGCGGTATTGTTCTTTCATTTCAAGGTCAAATCTGATCATTTTAATCTGCTGGGAGGTGACTATAAGGCCACCATACCATGCAAATCTAACTTCTAGGTTATTTTCCATCTGTGTCGGTGGTTTCTGTTGATTCTGCATCTTTTTCGCCCTTTTTACCGACTCTTGCAGCCGCAGGCATATTAAGCATTACGCCAGCACCGTTTCCAGTCAACATTGTGGGAAGTTGACCGTCCCATTTCTTCAAATACTCAAGTTGTAACATAGCAGGAGTAAGAGTGGCCTGCAGAACCTTTTGAGATTCGGCCTGTGCGCGAGCTTTAATGAGGTTTGCTTCTGCTTCGGCTTTTGCGATAGCCAAGTTAGATTCTGCTTGGCNNATATTCGGCCTGCTGAGCTTGTTGTTGGGCAATTTGTTTATCTTCTACAGACTGATTGAATTTGTGCGTAAAATTAAGGTCGATCAACGAAATGTCCTTTACGATCAGACCGTAAGAGCTTAAGCGTTTAATCAAAGCGTCATCAATTGCCTGCTTCAATTCAATACGTCTGCTCAATACCTCTTCTGCAGTCATCTTTGCGGTCGCAGCCTTAAGGGCCTCTGGAACTGCAGGAATAATGATATTGTTTNNTTTCAATACTTGACTCGTCACCAACTTCACGAAGCATTTTGCCCACAGAAGCTGGGTCTATCGTCCAATTTATTGCGAATTTGGCGGTAACCTGCTGGATATCTCGTGTGGCCGCATCAGTAGAATCTTCTGTTTTATGAACGCGAATCGACATGGTACGAATAGATCCAACAAATGGGAATTTAAAATGCGGACCTTCGCCCAATACTTCATCGCCAGTTTTACCTAAAGTTACCCGAATACCACGCTCGCCAGGCTGAACGGTATCATATGAACCAAGCAGTGTGACTAGGACAAAAAATCCAACGACGCCCGCGATAACGTATTTGCGAAATTTAGCTAAATCTAAGCCTTTTATTGTGGTGCTACCAACTGCCATATACNNCGACACGCTTAGTGTAGCGGTTTTTTACAGGAATGCAAATGATTTTTTGATTGTGTTGTTTTGAGAAAAACGCCCGTGGATTAACCCCTACGGTGCAGAAGGGTTCGGACTGCGATTATAGTGGCTCCGCTGCGACTCCACTTAAAAATGGTTTACCTGACAGGATTTGAACCTGTTACCTTTCGGTTCGTAGCCGAACGCTCTGCGACTTTCGTCTTCCAATTGAGCTACAGGTAAACATTGGTCTTTTGCCATCCTGGCGCGTAGTTTCCGACGATAAATGGTTGCGGGTACAGGACTCGAACCTGTGATCTGCTGCCTTATGAGGGCGCTGAGATAGCCGCTTCTCTAACCCGCAACTCTTCTGCGTGAATTTTTCTATGGCAATTCGCGCAAACTACTATACACTTCTTAATTTCGGCCAAAATTGATTCCTTGCTCCGAAACTCATTCAACATTCTGCTGACCTCTCCTTCCTTAGTAGAAGGATTGGTGTGATGAAAATCTAAGCAAACAGGATCTGATTCTGGACATTTTGAGCACGATAGACCTTTAAGAACGGTCT
>PLEQ01000208.1 GCA_003136475.1 Deltaproteobacteria bacterium | reverse complement strand
TGCTGCGATCAAAATAGAGAGTGTTGACGGAATAAATTTTATGTAGGGCACTTCAAATTTGTAGCCAAAATAAAGGCAAAAAAGAGCAAGTACTGAAAATAGTACTGGTCGCACCAAATCAAAGATAAATTTATTTTTTGCCACTNNGACGTCTAGCTCGCGCTTTTATTTGAGCTTTCCCACCGTAGGGAACAATCGCTTGCGGGTCGGTATGCCCGATGTTTACGTCACTGACGACAGGTGCGGTGCCGTTGTACTGGCGAAATATATCTATGACACACTTCGTCTGAAGAGTTCGATATTCGTCCTTCTGGTCCTTGCTCATCATCCTGTCAAAAAACCAAGCTTTAGGGCGACCAAGAATGAGGCCTCGAATTTTTTTTAGAATTCCTGCTTCCCCCAGACTTATCATAAAGCGGCGAACGAATTCGTGAGATGGAAGCTCTTCAGAAGTTTCTAAGAACAGGATGATTTGCGAAAATTTATCGAGTTCGGGAACTCTTGTCGGTATGCGCAAAAGGTCACTCAGAGATTCAAGACACCCACCCCATAAGATCCCCTCAGCATCAGTGTTTCCATTGAAGCCGAAAACGCTCCGAGTTTCTGAGGGTCTTTTTTTACCAAGAGCATTCTTATCATCCCAGGGAAGATCCTCATCAACAGCATAAGCAGGTGCCGTAATTTCAAACCAATCTTGATCGAATAATGCCCAGTTCAGACTTGCTATCGTGTCAGCATCCATCTCTTTTTGCATTGCAAGTTGCGTCATTACGCTACCGCCGTATCCGCTTCGAACTCCGTTGCTGTATAGAAAATTGCAAAGATGAGTGTTGTCACTGTACCCAAAGAACAGTTTCGGATGATCTTGAAAAATTTGCGGCTTCAAAAAAGGTATCAAACGAATTTGATCGATGCCACCGATGCACGAAACAANNGAAACAACAGCTTTGATTGTGAAATCTTGAAACGCTCTGTGAAGGTCGTCAGCTCGATCTTGCTGCGTAGCATTTAGATTTAAACAGTTCGGCATAATGACGGGTTCAAGTTGAAAGACAGTTTTGAGGCGATCTAACCCTTGCTCAAAAACCCATGGAAACATTCCAGCAAGCGTGGAAGAAGGCGATAAGATCGCGACCCTATCATTGCGTTTCAGTTTCATAATTGCACCTTTCTACCGACAACTCGCATTGATAGCTGTGATCCATTCTCAATGGAATTTATCAAATCATCATTCGCTTTCAGAAGGTCGTTGCGTAAAGANNTGTTATGGGTTGGAGAAGATAATTTTTCTCCTAAATCTCTCGCATACCTCAAGTATGAAGGACTCAAATCAAGAAAATCTAAATCATCGAAACCACACTGCAACAGCAAGGCTTTGTAGCTCGATCGAGTTTCCTTGTATGACATGTCACCCAGTCGTAGTCGCTTGCTCGAAGGGCCACAGCGTTCGGGAACGAGCCAATCTATAAACCAAATCTGCCCGCCAGATTTCAAAACTCTTGCGATCTCAGTGAACAGGCTCTTTTTATCAGACACATTGGTTAAAACTCCCTTGCTGTATGCTAAATCGATGCTGTTTGCTTGCAGGGGAATGGTTCCATCGGGCGAATAGACTAAGAATCGAAGGTTATCCTTTATTTTCTCAGGTGCAGTAGAAAGCGCATGCTCGGTCATCCATTCGTGGACTTCCACTCCCGTTACAAAAGCCTGTTCCTGTTCAGCCAAATAATGAGCCATGCCCNNCCCTATTCCAAATCCGATATCCAGGAGGTGCTTATTACGCAGTTCAATGCCTTTAAACATCTCAGCTACTGCAGCGAATCCACCTAAAGAGATCAGACCACGCCCATAAATCGCTTCAAAAAGCGTAATATTTTCTTTTTTATAGACGTCATCGGAACTCATTTTTGATCCACCGGTAAATGAGGAAGGGAGATTTCTAGTCAGAGACGAATACTGTCGAGGTGGGGCCATACCAAGTTATCTGCCATCGGGACATGATATCTCGACCGATCAAAACGCCAAAATTGTCTGGCCTTGAAGGGTTCTTGAGGCATTCCTCAATATTGAACTGTCCCAAATTGCAGGATGAAACTTGTAGGTTCTGGAATGGTTTGAGGAGGGAGTTGAGAAAAACGATATCCACTGCGTAGTTGTTGGTGATGGCTGTACCGTTTGCGGTGTGAATCTGGTTTTTACCGATAGGCATCAGTTGGAGGTAGGACGCCAGAGAATCTGAAAGCGTCGTTGTACGCGCGCCAGTATCAAAATGCGCCATAACTGAAATCGATTTTCTTGCCGCGGTTTTTGAACTATCAACGAAAACACTTGCGGTGCTCACCTCGATCAGCAGATTGAAACCAAGATTGAAAAGAGGTTCGGGATTCTGTCCCAACGCAACTTGAGTTCCTGGAGGGATTTGGGGAGTAAAGTTCAAATTAAAAGAAGTCGTATGGTGATGTCCAATTGCTACACCGCCGCGCGGACAAAATTAATCTGCTCCTCGTCCGCGATCACCTGCTGCACGATAAATTCGTTATGGGGGAACGTTGTCGCGGCAAATTTGATAGCTGCTTCAAACGTATCGTACGCACCCTTAAGGTCTCCGTCCGCAATAACGACAAACTTTCCCTTGAGGACCGTATTGGCGAGATAGTCTTTGAGGTTCTTTCTGAAGAACTCGAAGTTCGAGTCCTTGTTGTTGTCTTTTTTGTCCATGGCATGCTCGCAATTTATATGGTCTTGCTCCGATTGTCGGGAGCTACTTTTTAT
>PLEQ01000151.1 GCA_003136475.1 Deltaproteobacteria bacterium | reverse complement strand
GAAATAAGCTTCCATACACTTTTCATTTTCACTGCGGAAATTCTTCAGAGGGGGTTCTGTAGAAGAACGTACCGTGCGGATTCCAACTAGAAACTCCCTATACTCCGACGGCTTCACATGTATTCTAATGCCTAAAATGTCGAACTGTCGGATTACAAAATGTATGGCTTTAAGGCTCTGACGATCGGCGATGCAAGTGGCATCCGACTCGCCTAGAAGCGTACAGGTTTCCGGTTGGAAAGACACTAAGGACTCATGCGCAAAGAGGACATTTGCCAATAAACTTAAAGACAGGACGAGAGATTTTACGAACATATAAACCTTTCCGAAGCTTCTCTGCACTCTCAAAAACTACTTATGGGAGGCATGGTATCGTTCAATGAGAGAAACGATCATAGAGACCGACTGAACGTTGATATTTTCCCAAAAAACGACAAGATCCGCATGATGTTTCATGGGTTCGACAAATTGAAGGTGCATGGGACGGACGGTCTCACTATATTGAGCGATGACACTGTCGACGGTCCGACCGCGCTCTTCCATATCACGTTTTAATCTTCGAATAAAACGCAGATCGTCACCGACTTCCATAAAGATCTTTAATTGGGTCAGTTGGCGAATCGCATCGTAGTAGAGTGAAAAAATGCCATCCAAAATGATTGTGGGTTTGGAGCTAACCAATTCTTCTCCCACCCGNNCGTGTGGCTTGCAAAATCGTAAGTCGGTCGGCGGATCGTTTCGCCTTGGAGAAGCTTAGCAAGGTGGGTGAGGAGGAGCTTGTCATCGATGGAGTCGGGATGGTCGAAATTAAAATGATCCCGATCTTCTTTAGAAAGGTGTGAAAGATCATGATAGTAGTGATCTTGGGAAAGGACGAGAACTTCCGACGTGGCGCAGCTGGCTCGGATCATTTTCACGATGGTACTTTTTCCCGACCCCGAACCTCCGGAGACCGCAATAAGAAAAGGCGACTTCATAAACCCACTTCCTTAGCTGTTAAAATGGCTGACTTAGGCTCGAACTACGAACCTGGCCCGCATTCTAGGCCACACTGCAAGAAGTGCTGCTCTAAAATTCTGCTTGTCTATTCTGGTGCCTCAGACAAAAATTGCCTTTCACTAATACTCAAGAAACGCGATGAGATCCAGTGGATCCACTCCTGTTTCAAGCCGAAAGGGCGCAGTTGCAAACAGGTGTGTAGGGGAAATTTATGACCGGCAAGTCAAAATCACTTCAGCACCCTCATCATATTGTTCTGACACCCCATCCGGGCACACTCGGTACCGAACCGATCAAAATCCATTGGGGGGCAAAGACTCTGGAGCAGCGGGGCCCGGTGATCGCAACCACGACGAATCCATTGAATCGCAATGCGATCGGGGCGCATTCCGGTTCTTACTCACTCTACCGCGCTCTGGCTATCGCAGCGGGCAGCTTGGATCCTGAACGTAAAGCTGACCTGACAAACACTGCGCCTATGATTCGTCTGGGCCCGCACCCCATGTGGACAAAGCCTGAGAAAATCGTCTCACTCGACCCTTGGGGCCACCTTGTGGTCGGAGCCTTTAAAAAATACTTCAAAAAAGGTTTCGATATCCGCCCGACAATCGCGATCACCAAAGCGCAAATTCATGTGCCTGAAATCGGGCAAGCCGTCAAGGAGGGTCGCCTCAAATGCGACGGCAAAGTTCTCACGGAGACCGGTGAAGCGGTGGTCATCAAAGCTGCGATTGAGCCCGTCTGGTATTTGCCGGGCATCGCAGAGCGTTTCGGTTGTCAGCAAGGCGATCTCCGCCGCATACTGTTTGAAGAAACAGGTGGCATGTATCCGGAACTGATCACGCGCCATGATCTGGAAGTTTTTCTGCCTCCGATCGGGGGCATGACGGTCTATATTTTCGGAGATTACACGGCACTTTCGAATCCTAAAAAAGCAGTGACCGCACGCGTGCATGATGAATGCAATGGTTCCGACGTCTTCGGCTCGGACATCTGCACCTGCCGCCCGTANNGACATCTGCACCTGCCGTCCCTACCTGATTCATGGCATCGAGCTCTGCATTGACACAGCTCAAAACGGTGGCGTCGGTGTGGTGGTCTACAACCGCAAAGAAGGTCGCGGCCTGGGCGAAGTGACCAAGTTCCTCGTGTATAACGCTCGGAAACGTCAAAAAGGCGGGGATGTCGCTGACAAATATTTCGAGCGTACAGAGTGTGTTGCCGGTGTTCAAGATGTGCGGTTTCAAGAATNNAATTGATGCCCGACGTTCTCCACTGGCTCGGCATTCAAAAAATTGATCGTTTTGTCTCCATGAGCGATATGAAATATGGATCGATCACTCAAGCAGGAATCGCTATAAAGGAGCGCGTGACCATTCCGGACGAGCTAATTCCCGAAGACGCCCATGTTGAAATGGAAGCCAAGAAAGCCGCGGGTTATTGGACGGAGCATCGTCCAACGAAAGAGGAACTTAAAAAAACCAAAGGCCGAACTTTCAATGAGTAATCCGATCCAAGTCACTGTCAGCGATCCTCTCCAGGCGATAGCCTATCTCCGCAGCACACAAACCATTCGCGAGCATTGTGGACAAATCGCCCGACGCCTTGCAGAAAAAAAATCTGATTACTTTCTCTATCATCCCGACAAATGGCCAGCTATTTGTGATGCTGTGCTGGCTATCACACGCGTGAATTATCCGGACTTAAAGGTTCCTCTCCATAGTCGCTGGCGTCACTTCAACGCTGGAGGGATCGATCGCTTGAAGGTTTTTACTGAGGACTTGCGAAATCTCTCTATTTTGGAAAAGGCACGCATTCAATGTGAAATGGTTATTCTTTCAGTATTGCTCGATGCTGGCGCCGGCGACCAATGGCGCTATCGCGAAACTGGGACCGAGGCATTTTACCAGCGCTCCGAAGGCTTGGCTCTGGCCAGTTTCAACCTGTACAAAAATGGTCTTTTCTCTCTCGACCCGGGACGTAAGTTCTTCGCCGATGGCGAGCGGCTCCAGCAGCTCAGCGTGGAAGNNGAAAAGCGTTTGGGGAATTTTTTTAATTATCTCTATAAAAAAGCCTCTGAAAAAAAATTCGTACTTGCGGGTGAGGAAATTTTATCTGCTGTACTCCTGGATTTTTCGGAAATTTGGCCTGCGGGACTTTATATAGACAGCACCAATCTCGGTGATGTCGGACGCCATCAACACGTGCGAGGCAAATTTGGCACCGATGGTCTCGTGCCTTTTCATAAACTGTCGCAGTGGCTTTCCTATTCCCTCGTCGAACCTTTACAAGAAGCGGGGGTCACGGTTAGCAAACTCGACAGCCTGACCGGTCTTGCCGAGTACCGTAACGGTGGGCTCTTTCTCGATGGTGGTCTGATATCTCTCAAAGAACCGTCGCTCGCCAAAGTTGCGCATGCACCGCAGAGCGAATTGATCACGGAGTGGCGCGCACTCACTCTGCACTTTTTGGATCAAGTTGCCGAAAAAATCCGAGTGATGCTCCAGCAAGCAGAACTCCCCTTGGGGAATATTTTACAAGGCGGCACCTGGGCCGCTGGGCGCAAGCTCGCGTTTGAGATGCGAAAAGACGGTGCCCCGCCCCTGCAGATTTTAAGTGATGGCACAGTGTTCTAAACCGGTCATACTGAGAAAAATGGAATAAAAATGAAAAAAGTCCACGTCATCAAACATCCCCTTGTCCAACATAAACTCACCTTGCTCAGGATGAAGGAGACCGGTACTGGCGAATTTCGCAATCTCATGCGGGAAATCGGTACCCTGCTTGGCTATGAAATCACTCGCTCCATGCCGCTTCGCCACACCGAAATTGAAACCGCGCTTGGGCATCGTATGAAGGCACCGATTCTAGAAAAAAATAAAAGCGCTCTCATACCTGTCCTGCGCGCCGGGAATGGCTTGCTGGACGGACTCTTAGTTTTGCTCCCCACCGCTAAAGTCGGACACATCGGTCTCTATAGAGATGTGCAGACCAATACCGTCGTAGAATATTATTTCAAGATCCCTAGCGATATTCGCACGCGCCATGCCATCGTTCTGGATCCGCTCCTCGCTACGGGCAATTCTGCCGTTGCTGCTGTCTCGCGTTTAAAAGAACTGCGGCCCAAGTCGATCGAATTTCTTTGCATACTGGCTGCACCCGAGGGTATTGAATTTTTTCACGAGCATCACCCCGACGTGAATGTTTACACAGCAGCCATCGATGAAAAACTCGACAAGAAAAAATATATAGTTCCCGGCCTCGGGGATGCTGGAGATCGTCTCTATGGAACACACTAGCGAGATCTCAGAAGCTCTGCGTCAAAAAAAAGCTATCCTCGCTTTGGAATCCACGATCCTCACCCATGGCTTGCCGTGGCCCCAAAATTTAGACTTCGCTCTCACAGCGGATCATGCGATTCGTCAAAGTGGTGTTATACCGGCCTGGATTGCTGTCATCGATGGCAAATTAAAAGTCGGTTTAAGTGCCGACGCGCTCAGCTTCCTATGCAAAGCCGGACCCGACTTAGTCAAACTTTCCAGTTTTGATCTCGCGTGGGCCCAAGCCAAAAAACTCAGTGGCTCCACGACCGTGGCTGGCACCATGGCCATAGCAGCGAAAGCTGGCATTGCTGTCTTTGCGACGGGTGCTATCGGTGGTGTGCACCGTGGAGTGGAAGAAAGTTGGGATATTTCCCATGACCTCGAAGCTCTTGCGACACACCGTATGATCGTCGTGTCAGCCGGTGCCAAAGCGATTTTAGATCTGCCGAAAACACTCGAGTATTTAGAAACCAAGGGCGTCTTAGTCATCGGTTGGCGTAGCTCCGAGTTTCCAGCTTTCTATTACCGGAACAGTGGTCTTCCGCTTCTTTACAGAGCGGATACCGTGCAAGAAATTACTGAAAGCTTTTGCTTGCAGACCCAAGGGGCTCTGCTGCTTGCCAATCCCATCCCCCCGGAATTTGAAATTCCCAAAGCCGACATCGAGCCTCTCATTCTTTCCGCCCTTCAAGAGGCCAAGACCCAAGAGATTTCTGGAAAAAAACTGACACCCTTCCTGCTCAATTGTCTGCGTCTTGGTACAGCGGAGCGCTCCGTCCAGGCCAACCTAGCTCTGATCCGCAATAATATCGATTTGGGCTGCCAGCTGGCCAAAGCCCTGGCAGCGTACTGATGCCCTGCCATTTTTAATGAACCCCTCGTCTTCTTTCTACAGATCTAATTTTATTCAACTAAATCTAGAATAAAAATAATTCTCATAATTCTTCAGCATAAATCCGCTTTAGTCCTTGAGAACCAAACTCAGAACGCACCAGGGAGAAATGTATGAGACGTAGGCTTGGCTTGCTTTTTATGGTGACTCTACCATGGTGGAGCGGATGCGATGGTTCAACTCCGCAAAACAATACTTTACAGACTTGAACTGTACGCCAGCGGATTCACTTTTCACATTCCTGCAAGCGCTTGATTTTAACAACCTAGATTTTAGTTTTGCACAACAAGCCTATCAAATGACCGACTCCCAAGCCGGAGCCATGTCGGTCTGGTTGTCCGCAACGAATTGTGCAGCCATTCGTTGCGCTCAAATTCCTGTTGCAAAGGGTGGTAGAAATACCGCACTGGTGGTCGATTCCAGTGGGGGGCAACATATTCTCTATGTCGATAGATGGAATCACGTGGCTTACGCCGAATGTTTGAGCAACTGCAATGTCCTAGCCAACTGGACCGCAACAGAAATATTGGCAGGTGAATTGGCACCGGTACCAACACCAGCATCAGCATTACAAGCAGCCCCGTGGTCGCATGGACCACGGCAACTATCGATGTCAGCACGGACATCGAATCCAATTCCTCTTTGGGTTTCCAACCAAGGGAATCTATTCGTAAGCTATTATGAATCCGGTAGTTCTCGCGAGCTTAAATTTGCCAACTGCGCTCCCATTGCGGGGAATGACTATTGTGCAAACTCAGGCGCGTGGACAGACTCTGTACTGGATTCTGGCTCTGGTGATTCCGTGGGTCGTGACTCATCGCTGCTTGCGGATCCGGTCTCCGGCAGACTCCATGTCACGTATTATGATGCCGATGATGACTCTCTGATCTACAGCACGTGCCTACCACAGGCGCCAGACTTCTGCACCGTTGCCCCTTGGACGCACACCGAAGTCGACGTTGGATTTAGTAATGTCGGCCAGTACACCTCGCTCGCGTACGATGGCACAGCATTGCATGTAAGCTATTATGATTCCGATAATGAACTCGTGAAATACTCTACCTGCATTGTTGCCAACAACTGCTCAATTGCCAACAACTGGATACCGAGTGCCGGTTGGGTCTTTCTGAATTCCTACGACGCCACTACCAGTGAGATCCCGTTGCAATTCACAGTTCCCTTCGAGTTTTCGAAGAACCCTTGATACGCTTTAAGGTGTGGAGTATGAGGAGAAAACCAACTTATGGGCAAACAACTGCGCTCTAAAATGGTTGTACCTTAAAGTAAGGCCAAAAAGCACAAGGGTGATCACCAAACTCAAATAGCGGGTGCTGCTAGCAGCGACATAGTTTCGGAGCCAGGCAAAGCCATAGGCGCTCATACAACTCGCAGCCAGCAGAAGAAAAACTACCATACGAATCGGGGTGCGCATGCGATCAAAAAGCGGGACAAAATCAAATAAAGCCCGATACGGAGCCCAGGGATGAAAGGGACCGAGTGCCAAAAGGGTCGCAGTGAACGCCAATGCAGCCAAAACAAGCATAGGCTTTTCTCTTTTCATCAGGGCAAACAGAAGACCCAACAGGCTCAATGTGAGTGGAAAAATTCCAAGGTTCGATTCTTTGTTGTACGCCAGGATATCACCCAAGTGCATAGAAAAATACATGTTGTCAGCGAGAGAGTAGTGATAGCCTTCCGCTTTGAGCCTAAAATAGCTCACGTAGCCAGCCACTACCCCAAGGACGAGAAGAAAGGTCAGCAAGTAGGGCAAGTACTGTTTGATTTTGAAATTCCGGGGCAAGCGTAAGAGTGTATAGAAAGGCGAGATCAATATCATGTAGACCGAGAAATGGTCATTCGAGAGCAAGAGTAAGCCAAAGGATAAGCCTAGCCAAAAGGCTTCCCGCAAACGAGGCCCTTCTTGCAGAGTGATCTCTAGAATCAGAAAAATCAAAGGCAACCAAAAAATCTGCACTTGATTGGGATGCCCTTGCAAGAGATGAATGAGAATGTAGCGACAGGAAGCAAAGTTTATAGCTGCATAAAGACAGGCGAGAGAATCGGAGCTAAATCTCTTTGCTAGCTTAAACATAAAAAAGCCAGCAAGGAAAATAGCCACCAACATCATCACATTATGTGCGACGATGGCACGCATAAAAAAAGTAAGAGCTACGCCAAGAAAAGTATAGCTGAGGGAGGGCGAAAAGGTGTGGGTGACGACACCACTCAAGATGGGTTTGCCCGCCAACCACAAAGCTCGCATGTGATGGATCGAGTCGAGGAAAATTCTGAAGTCGAAAACGTCCAAATCTGTCGGTTCACCTGGGGATCCTGTTAGGATCTCTCCCATATTCCAAANNGTGAGTGGATAGCTAAAGATCACAGTAAAAAAAACGAGAAAAATTGCGACGCAAGCGTCTTCGTGGTCTTTTGCAAATCTTTGCCAGCGAGCCAAGTAGCTGTCGAAGGACTGAGGAATAACAGATTTCACGTCTGCCACCTAAGTTAGAGAATATTGCTGCTAAATATAGCATTATTGGCTGCCAAAAGCCTCGGTAAAGCTCCCCAATGCCCAAATCAACACTACGCCATCCCCCTTTTGAGCAGCGCCAGGCGTGGCTTAAAGTGGGAGTCAAATGAACCAACTAAGCTGAATTGATTCTTTCGCGTAAAGGCTAATATGCCGTCATGACCGTTGATAACTCGGGCACACTTCACGTCGTTTACATCCAATTTGCTCCAGAATCCGTTAGTCTTGTCCCTGTTGCTGTTTTTTCTCCTATAGAAACCTACTTGAAATACGCCACCTGCAAGCCCTCTAGCCAAAACAGCAACTGCGGGAACGGTGGCTGGACAAGTGCGACAGCAGATACAGGCACCGAGCTGGGATGGACCAGTCTTTTCACCGATGGCACCAACCTCTACGCCGGAGCCTTGGATGAATTTAACGATATAGCGCACTATTCGACCTGTGTGATCGCCAACGGCTGCACGAATCCACTCAACTGGGTCCCCGATGATGGATGGGTCTATACGAATTCCTATGGCGCAAGCACAAGCTCGGTGCTGGATATGACTTACGACATGCCGTTGAAGATCCTTGCCACACCCTAGTACATAGCCTCAATTTCCGAAGCAAACTTTGTCAACACCACCCCTCGCTTGACTTTCAAAGTGGGGGTTAGCTCCCCGGACTCTTCCGAAAAATTCTGCGGCAAAATTTTAAAATTCTTAATGGTCTGAACGCGCGCCACCGTTCCGTTGATCGCAGTGATTTGCTCTTGCAGATAGTTATGGAATTTTTCGCAAGTTAAGAGCTCCGCTTGGTTTTTTGCTGGACTTGCAATCTCTTTTTTCTTTACCAAGTGCAAAGCTTCGGGGCTGAGTGTGATCAGCGCAGTGAGAAATTTGCGGCGATCCCCTACTACAACGGCCTGCTCGACCTCAGGGATACATTTAAGTTTGTTCTCCAACATTTCAGGAGCAACATTTTCTCCTCCGGCAGTGATGATCAAATTCTTCTTACGCCCAGTGATTGCCAGAAAACCATCCTCGTCCAAATTCCCGATATCCCCTGAATGAAGCCAACCCTCGGCATCTAAAACTTCCTTGGTAGCTTTTTCATCATGGAGATAACCCATGAAGACATGACGGCCACGGATAAGAATTTCACCATCCTCCGCAATTTTCAACTCCCCACCTTTGATGCAGGCGCCAGTTTTACCGAGTTTTGTATATTCAGGATTCGACACTGTGGTAGGACCGGTACACTCACTCATTCCATAAATCTCATAAAGCGGGATTCCAAAACCCATAAAGAATTCCAAAGTCTCACGCGCGATCGGTGCTGCTGCTGTCGCAGCAAAACGACAGCGATCAAAACCTAAGGCCTCTCGCACTTTGGCAAAGACCAGTTTATGAGCGAGACGATAGGACAGCGTAGAGTGTTTGTTGAAATCCTCACCATAACGCATGCCCACGCCCTTAGCCCACTTTGCAATCCGGCGCTTGACGGGACCGATCTGCGCCTCGCGCTCTAAGATTTTGCTGTGAATTTTCTCCCACACACGGGGCACACCTAAAAACAGGGTTGGACGAATTTCGCGAAGGTTGGCGGGGACGGTTTCCATATTTTCTGCAAAAGCTATACACGCGCCCAAAAAGATAGGCCCATGCACCGTCGTGATCTGTTCGGCTATGTGGCTCAAGGGAAGGTAGGATAAGAGAGAATCCTCACTCGTCAGTTTGAGATCAAACTGCACGCTTGTCTGACTCATCCAGGTGAGGTTGTCATGACTCAGCATCACAGCTTTGGGATGCGCTGTCGTGCCGGAAGTATAAACCAGAGTGGCTAGGTTTTTTGGGGATTGTTTTTGAATACGCTTATCTAATTCCGCCTCTGAAAATTCCGACCCTCTGAGTAAGATCTCATTCCAAGTATAAACATCCTTTTCCGCGCTCTTACCTTTCATCAAAATTATGAATTGCAAAGTCGAGATTTGCGAGCGTACGGCAAGAACCTTGGCCAGTTGTTTAGCGTCTTCGACGAACACACAACTTGCGCCACAGTGCTTGAGTATGTAGACGCATTGGTCGGGAGAACTCGTAGGGTAGATGCCGGCTGGCACAGCACCGGAAAAAATGCTGCCGATGTCTGCAAAGACCCACTCTTTGCAGTTATAGCTGAGAATGCCGACGAAGGCGCGGTCTTGCAAACCGAGAGCACAGAGACCACGCGCAACCCGCCGTACGGTCTGACCATAGTCTTGCCACGTTAAGCTCTGCCAAACACCTTCAGACTTATAACGCATAGCAGGTTTGGTCGGATATTTTTGCACAGTTCGCGAGAGTGCTTCCATTACCGTAATAGCCATACCGATTTCCTCATCATGAACGCAGCTGCATCTATAGGATCTTTCAGTTTTAGACTTGTTATAAGGTATTATTTATATTGGATTATTAAAAAATACAAGCATCGAAAGGACATTGCCGCTAAGAGGCTAAATGACAGGCTGAGCTTTTGGAAACTTCCGACGACAATTCTTCAGCCATTCCTCGGCATGAAGACAGCCAAGAGCGCTAGCTAAGACTGCACGTCCTTGCTTTCTGTTGACACAACGGTCACCGCTTGTGTCGGATTGGCCAACTGTTGTTGCGACGGGGTCTGCGCTTGCACCGTTGTGGGCGGTGGTGCGAGGAGCGATTGTGAACCTTGCGGCTCAGGGTTATCGCCCCCCTCATGGGGTTTCATACCTTTACGAAAATTGCGAATGCTCTCACCGATCGCGCTGCCAAGCTGCGGTAATTTGCTGGGACCAAATAACAAAAGAGCGACGCCAAATATAATGAGAAGCTCAGAGGGTCCTGGTATCATAATATTTCCTCCTAGAAATTCGTCATTTATAAGTGTAGCGAAAAAGGTGGGCAAACAAAATCTACTTGCTCGCTTCCCCTTCCCTCTGTTTTAACAGAACCTAAAGACAACCAATAGCGCGAAAGAGGACTTGCTCTTGAATAGAATACTTCGACACAACTGGACTTTTAGTGAAATAGAAGAAATTTATCAACGACCGCTCCTCACCCTCATTTTTGAAGCCGCGTCTGTCCATCGCGAGTTCTTTAATGCTAAAGAAGTTCAAGTCAGCCAACTGATTTCTGTCAAAACCGGCGGCTGTCCCGAAGACTGTCATTACTGTCCTCAGGCCGCGCGTTACAACACAAATATTAACAAGCATGCTTTGATGACTGTCGCAGAAGTCACCACTATCGCCAAAGAAGCTAAAGCGAACGGTCGAACCCGACTCTGCTTGGGCGCGGCTTGGCGCGAAGTTAAAGACAATGCCCAATTTGATCGCGTGCTGGAAATGGTCGAGGCCGTCAATGCCGAAGGGCTAGAAGTGTGCGCAACACTCGG
This sequence comes from Deltaproteobacteria bacterium, assembly GCA_003136475.1. Classification (GTDB taxonomy): domain Bacteria; phylum Bdellovibrionota_B; class Oligoflexia; order Oligoflexales; family Bog-1112; genus BOG-1112. Next base: position 5,708 of record PLEQ01000151.1, on the reverse strand, counting down.
CCTCTTGGAAGAGCATCAAGCTCTGCGTCTCAAGGAGGCTGGTCTCTACGCTTACAACCATAACATCGATACCAGTGAGGAAAACTACGGGAGCATCATCTCAACCCGCAAGTTTAGCGACCGCCTACGCACCCTTGAAAACGTGCGCAAGGCGCAGATCACAGTGTGCTGCGGTGGTATTTTAGGCATGGGCGAAAGCGAGGCAGATCGCATCAAGATGCTCACAACTTTGGCCACGCTGACGCCGCACCCGGAATCCGTCCCTATCAATACGCTCATCCAGGTCGCGGGAACCCCCCTTGGAGACAAAGAGTTGGAACCCGTTCCCATCTGGGACCTCGTGCGCATGGTCGCTACCGCCCGCATCGTAATGCCGTCGTCGTATGTCCGCTTATCGGCCGGCCGCATCCAGCGCAGCTTCCAAGATCAGGCCCTCTGCTTCCTCGCTGGCGCCAATTCTATTCATGCGGGGGATAAATTACTGACGACGCCCAACAACAGAGATACCGATGACATGGCTATGTTCGACATTCTCGGACTCAAACCTCAAGCACAGAGTTTTCAACATGGTCAACCTCACTCCCTACATGCGTGAGCGACTCGGTANNGCCTGGCGTTTCGATTTTGCATCGAATGACTATCTCGGCTTTGCGCGCTCACCGCTCTTGCGCGAACGCATCCTACGCTCCAGTGGCCACATGGATTGTGTCGGTGCCACCGGCTCCCGTCTCCTGACCGGCAACATGGAACTGGCTGAAGACGTCGAAGGCGAGCTCGCACGTTTTTTCGGATTTCCAAGTGCCCTTATTTTCTCATCGGGCTTTGCCCTGAACTGCGGACTTCTAGCCGCTCTATGCGATGCCGACGATGCCATTGTTATGGATGAAAATGTCCATGCCTCCTTTAAGAACGGTCTCAAGCTTGCGAAGGCCCCCGGTTATTTTTTCCGTCATAATGATCTCATGCAACTCGAAGACCGCTTGCAGCGTCTGCAAACCAGCACTCGCGCAATCTTTGTCGTGGTCGAGTCCCTCTACTCCATGGATGGCGACATGGTGGCCTTGCCCGAACTTCTACAAGTTTGTGAGCGCTACGATGCCCGCCTCATCATCGATGAAGCACACGCGATCGGTGCCTGTGGCCAACGTGGTCGCGGTCTGGTGGAGAGCGCAAGCGCCCAAGAACGCGTCTTCGCCTGCGTTGTGACTTTTGGCAAGGCCTTCGGCTGTCATGCAGGCGCGCTCTTAGGCTCCCCGGAGCTGGTCAGCTATGTGCAAAATTTCTGTCACTCCTTTATTTACACCACCGGTCTGCCAAGCTTCTCTCTGCTTGCCATTCGCGAAGCTCTCGCGCTTTTTGCGGAAGATCCTCTGCCCTTGCTAAACCTGCAAAAAAATATCAAGGTCTTCAACCGTCATTTAGGAATGGGTGAACGCAGCGCATCGCCTATCTATTCTTTTCCTTTCGCAGATCCTTGTCGGCTCCGTGCTGCTGCAAAAAACCTGCAAGAAAAAGGCTATGGCATTTTACCGATCTATTCTCCGACCGTCCGCAAAGGCAGCGAACGCTTGCGCGTGAGCGTTCACGCCCATAATACCGAGTCGGAGTTGCTCGGATGTGCCAACGAACTGGGAGCTTGGCTATGATTGATGAACGCTCTATCTTCGTCACGGGTACCCATACCGGTATTGGCAAAACCTTGGTCTCCGCCTTGTTGCTAAAACTGCTGGCCGCGGACTACTGGAAACCGGTTCAATGTGGCGATTTGACAAATTCCGATACCAGCACCGTCCGGCAGCTTGTTGGGCACGATCATCCTGGTATTTTTCATCCGGAACGCTACGCCCTCCAACTCCCGCAAAGCGTGCATATCGCAGCCGCAGCGGAGCAGAAAACCGTCAAACTCAATGACTTTACGCGACCGCAAAGCTCTAATCGTCTGATCATCGAAGGGGCTGGTGGCTGCCTAGTCCCCCTCAATCAGACGGACGTGATGATCGACTTGGCCACCCATCTCCAAGCGCCCGTCATACTCGTCACACGCTACTATCTCGGCGCGTACAATCACACCTTGCTCAGCCTTGAAGCCTTGCAGGCGCGAGGTGTGAAAATCTTAGGCCTGGTGCTGAATGGAGGCGAGGCTCCTGAATTTTGTGAATTCATTTCTAAAAAAACGGGTTTGCCATTTTTAGGTATAATAGCCCAACTAGCAAACGTCAGCTCCCAAACAATCGAATCGCTCGCGCAAGAGTGGAGAGGAAAGGCTAATGACAGACCTGTTACGAAGGGACCGCAACCTGATTTGGCATCCGTATACGCAGCACAAAACTGAAAGCGATCCCTTGGAAGTCGTTTGGGCGGAAGGCTCTTTCCTCTATACTGCAGACGGTAGATCCATCTACGACGCCATCTCGTCGTGGTGGGTGATCCTGCACGGTCACTGCCATCCCTACTTGATCGCGAAAGTTCAAGAGCAACTGACGAGACTGGAACAAGTTATTTTTGCGGGCTTTACTCATCAAACCGCTGTCACCCTTGCGGAACGCGTCCTCGCCCTTGTTCCTCCCGGTTTTGGCAAAGTGTTTTACAGTGATAACGGTTCCACAGCGGTTGAAGTCGCTCTCAAAATGAGCCTGAAATACTGGGCAAATCTGGGCCAAGACAAAAAACGCATCTTAGCCTTCCACGAGGCTTATCATGGCGACACCTTCGGCGCCATGGCTGTATCCGAACGGGGTCCGTTTACGAGCACCTTCAGCTCCCATCTTTTTCCAGTCGACTTCATCGATCCGCCCTTGCGTAATGCCGAACGTGGACGCTCTCTCGCCCAAATGGAAGCCATCCTCAGCAAGTCGCAGGACTATGCCGCCTTTATCTTCGAACCGATGGTGCAAGGTAGCGGTGGCATGCTGATGCATGATGCCAATGAGCTGTCGCAGCTTATCAAACTTGCCCAAGAGCACAATGTTCTCTGCATCGCAGACGAAGTCATGACGGGCTTCGGCCGCACTGGCAAGCTCTTTGCCTGCGAGTATCTTTCCCAACAACCCGATATTATGTGTTTGGCCAAAGGTCTAACCGGTGGAACCCTACCGCTCGCGATGACACTCTGCAAAGAGACTATCTTCGAAGCCTTCCTGGCTGACGATCGTGCTAAGGCGCTTTTTCACGGGCATTCCTTTACAGCCAACCCCATCGCCTGCGCCGCAGCCTTGTCAAGTCTCGACCTCCTGATGAAAAAAGACAGCAAAGAAGGTCGTAAACGTATCGCTGACCATCATCGCAATTTTTGCGCTACTATTGTCGAAGACCCCCAAGCTAACNNACTTGGGACCATTCTCGCTCTCGAATGGCAGACGACAGAAAATAGTAACTACCTGTCCGCCTTGCGGGACAAAATGTACGCTTTCTTTCTCGATCGCGGTCTGCTATTACGGCCACTTGGTAACGTACTCTATATTCTTCCTCCCTACTGTTCAGCAGGGCAAGATCTTGACCAGGCTTATTCTGCGATCATGGATTTTGGTCGCACGCACTTTTCATGAGAACCTATGGAACAACGACTTGCAAAAATAATAGCAGATCCGCAAACACATGGTTGCTGGCTTGCCACACTTAGCTTTCTGGAATTATGTGGTGCCAAAAAAATTGCCTCCTCCCTTTCCGCATCGCTTGGTCACGGTGAAGCTTGGGTGAAGGAGTCGCGAGTTCTGCAACATGCTTCGGAAGAGTTTCGGCACGCTTACTATTTTCACAAACAGATCGCAAAACTCTCGATTCTTCCCACCACATCCTTTGTGCAGTTAGGGGGACGTGTCGCTGTACGTTACTTGCAACGCTTGGATCTGATGATCGCCCGCATGCTGCGACAAAACCAATACTCTGATATTGCCAAAGGCTGCTACCTGCTGACAACCTACGCTATCGAAAAACGAGCGGAAAGCGTTTACGGGACTTATGAAAAATTACTCCGTGCCCAGAATTCCCCCATCTCCATCGCAAGTATTCTTCGCGAAGAATGTGGGCATTTGCAGCAAATCGAAGAAGAGATTGCACAGGAAACCTTGCTCGTCCGCGGTAAAGATGATGCCTGTGCTTATGAGCAGCAAATTTTTATAGATTTTTGTACGGCTCTGCCTTGCGGTTGACTCAAGAGAACGAGCTTGCTAGCTTAGTACTGAGTCGCGCCGCGATGTCCGCTCAAGCGGTCACATTGCCTCGAGTGTAGCGCAGCTGAGAGGTCGCCTCAAAAACTAGAACGCAAACGCTCCTAACTGTGTTGGATTCTTATGCCTAATTTACATACCCTTGCCGCCGAGTTGAATCAAGTGAAGGGGAAAGAAAACCCCGAACTTTTTTCTTTGTTCTCTTCTATTGGCAGACGACTCTTTTTTCCCACAGGGATTATTACTCAGTCGAACGAGGCCAAAAAATATGCAAAGCGTTACGACGCTACCATCGGTATTGCAACCGAGCATACCCAGGCGATGCATCTGCCCTGCGTACGTAGCTTGCTGCATAGCGACTTCGAAGCTGCAGAACTTTTTCCCTACGCCCCTTCGCGAGGGGTGACCAAGCTCCGAGAATTCTGGAAAGAAAAAATTCAACACGACAATCCCACACTCAACGGCAAAACAACGAGCTTACCGGTCGTTACCAGTGGCATCTCCCACGGCCTTTCGGTTGCCGGTGAGCTTTTTTTTGATCCCGAAGATCCCATCATCATGCCCGATCAGTACTGGGGCAACTATCGTTTTCTATGGGTCTCCAAACTCGGTGCCCGCTTTGCTGAATTTCCTATGTTCACACCAAAGCTCGACGGGTTTAATTTTGAAGGCTTCGAAAAACAACTCGAGCTCTACGCCGGAAAAAAACAAGGGCTCGTCTTCAATTTTCCCAACAACCCAACCGGCTACTCACCCACCGTAAAAGATGTGGAACGCATACGCGACACCCTCATCCGCTATGCCAAAAAAGGCTCGCGGTTTGTGGTCATCTGCGATGATGCTTATTTCGGTATGGTTTGGGAAGACTCCGTCATTCAAGAAAGTCTCTTTGCTTACCTCAGCGATGCCCACAAAAATATTCTCGTTCTCAAAGTCGATGGCTGCACAAAAGAAGGCTTTATGTGGGGCTTTCGTGTCGGCTTCCTCACCTGTGCCATGCAAGGGCTGAGTGCCGTAACTTGCGAAGCTTTGGAAACCAAGATAGCAGGTTCAATTCGTGCCAGCATCTCTAGCAGTGCGCTCCCCTCACAAAGTATTGTGTATAGAGCTTTCAACAGTGCGAGCTTTGCCAAAGAACTGCAAAGCAAGAAAGCCCTTCTGCAAGCACGCTATCGTGAAATCAAACACCATGCTCATGCACCCCAATACTCCGACCTCTGGGACGTCTATCCCTGTCAGTCCGGTTATTTCCTATGTCTGCGTTTAAAAACTCTCGATGCGGAAACCATGCGTAAACACTTACTCATGCAATACGGGGTCGGGGTCGTCAGCTCCGGTGCCCATGATTTACGTATCGCCTATAGCTGTTTGGAGAAAGAAAGCATCGCAGAAATGTTGGCACTCACCGCCCAGGCTGCTCGCGATTTGAAGTAAATGTCAGCGTCATCCGTTGTAACGAGCCAAAGAAAATGTGACCCCGAGCGTCTTAGTCACTGTAACGAGTCAAAGAAAACGTCACCCCGAGCGTCTTAGTCACTGTAA
>PLEQ01000189.1 GCA_003136475.1 Deltaproteobacteria bacterium | reverse complement strand
TTCACGATATTCACCAGCTTGGAGATTCGCAAGTTGCGTCTTAATCATAGTTTGAGCGAGTGAATGGACAAAGTGTTTGTTCTCTTGCCAAGACAGATACAGTGTGGAGATGAGGCCAACAATAAAAAAAACAAAAGTGATGCCGCTAATGACAATACTTAGTTTGAGGGGATTGATGAGCTTTAAGGAATAGGGACGCAAAAATTTCGTCCTGAGATAATTGGTTAAGATACGGTGCACGCGCGTGGGGATCGAAAGCTAGAGCAACAGGAGGAAGGGGGCCACCCGGGTAAACTAACCTAGTCTCAAGGGACGCGCAATCACCTAGCACACTCATCACTTTTTCAGTTAACGGGTTTATTTGCAGATTGTTTCTATTCGCAGGAGGTGAAGTACCGAGGAGTGAGAGCAAGAAGCGTCGTGCGCTTGTGCGTTCGGATTGGGTATTGAGGTAGACACTGTCAAAGATCGGGCCTTGTTGGGTGTGTGCCCACCCGAATAACACGCGTTGCCCCGGCTTTCCCTCAAAGACATAAGACTCTGTGGGTCCAAGGATTTGGCTAAGGTGGCCCCACAGCTTGTGGTTATAGAAGCCCTGAAAAATATAGGGTTGCCAAATTGCATGGGGTTTGATTGCAAGTACCAAGAGATGGCGTTCTAAGTATTCTTCCTGCGCTGCTTGCTGAGCACTGAGTGCAGTTTTGCCAGCGGCATAACCCGTAGTGCGGTAGCGGCTTTGGACGGGAGAGAGTTCCTCTTCTCTATAGAGTCTGAATACGAAGCGTTCCCAAGCTTCCGCAAGAGCTATACGCAGGGTGTTGATTAAACGAAAGTCTGTTGCAAAACCTCGAACGTCTTTGCCGGCGCCTTGCAGGGTACATTCTATGAGTTGGCCACGTTTCGATCTTCCAGCATGAGTATGGAAGCACCAACGCACGGCAATGCTATCGGCTCGCCAGCTTAACTTCAGATTTGCGCTTCCTGAGGTCAAAAACTTGAGATGCGGTGCCCACGTCATGGTTGCCACCGCATTTCAAAAAAACGTAGACGCATGTCAAAGGGGTTGAGTGCAGAAAGATCCACACGTTGGCTGCTAAGGATAGCGACATACTCGGCCATAAAAGGGGCTGCATAAGTCTGCTCCAAAGTGAGTCGATGAAGCTCGAGTAGTCGCTCCTTGCGGTGATCCGCACGCGCTGAAGAAATAGCTTCAAAGAGCTTCTCCACCTGGGGGTAAAAACGATGAAGTGGGCCACCTTCACCATAAAGAAAGCGCCAGGAACTCAGAGGATCGCGTTGATTGCCAACGAAATTGGCAAAGGCTGCAAATGTGTGAGCTGTATGGGGTGTATAAACAATTTTAAGTTCAATGTTGTGCTTTCTAGCTTCCGCAAACAGCAAGTCCGGAAAAGAAGATTTTAATTTTTCTCGCAGTTCAATTTGAAGNNTTAACCGACCCGAGAAGCCTCGAGGAATGAGTTGGTTTTCAAATTCCAGAATGTCAGGATGCTTAAAATTCGCAAACGCCTGCCGGATAAAACCCTGGAAGGCTCGACGGGTTTCGGGATCCTGACTACGGGGATCCGTCTTAGGAAAATGAAAATAGTAGATAAGTGTGGGGTAACCTTTTAAGACGTGCTCAGCTTCACGGTAGAGACTGGCGATTTCCGGACTAAAGGCCTGCGCAGGTCGTCGCAAGACGTCGATTTTAATATTTTGCGCGGTTGGTGGGTAAACCCTAACGGCGTCAATAGTCGCTCGTTTGACGAAATGTGGATTGGCTTTGAGCTGAAAATACTCAGGGGTCTGTGATGAGACATAATAAGCCCCTGATGTGATCGACCAATCGCCTTCGAGATTTTTGGGGTGCAGGAGCGCAGCATCTGCCAAAGATAGTTCGTGAAGGAGACCTTCTGTGATGGGTACNNCGCTAAAGCGGAAACTTAGAGCATTATTTTTAGAATCCAAATCGATGGCAGAAATCTTTTTGAGAAGCGAGAGGTGCCGAGAAGGGCTTTCTCGAAGCCTTCTAAAATGTGCTGCAATCTGTTCAAGAGTGATCGGTGTTCCATCGCTCCAAAAATTGCACTGAGGCAGGTAAAAAGTCCAAGCGCCATCCGGCATCAGTTCCCACTTTTTCGCTAGCTCTGGTTCCCAATGCTCGAGACTTTGCCAGCCCTCAAAGACAAGTCCAGCACTCAAATTTTCCAATAGGTAATACTCAGATACAAAACTTAAGTTATGAGGATCCAGTAGCTTTGGTTCGCCACGAAAGAAGGCAAGCTCCAATCCGGCAATAAGTTCGGTATCCTTGGTTTTACAAATTTTTATCATAGGCAAAGACGTAACCAGGAGCGCCAACACCCACCAGGGTAGCGGTGAAGCGTAAGACTCAGTAATGATCGCAATTAATCTTTTCAATGCATGCCTTGTGTTTTAGGTTTGCCGACCAGGCCGTTGGGAGATTGATAAGATAGTTCCAAGCAAAGACGCTCAGGATAGTGATTTTCGTCAAAAATTTTCCATTCAATGCCTTCACGTGTAGTCCTCCAAGGGTTTTAGGTTATGCCTGCAATTTAATCAGGACGTGTTTTAATCAGGAAGTGTTCTTCGCTCAAATAAAAAATTTACGCCGGACGCTTCCGGGGGAGAGATTTTTATTGGGATGAAAGGGGGCGAGAAGCAGGATCTTCCTACCTTAGCTGTGATCGCAGCAGGCACCGTGGGCTTTGTTGGAGGCATGCCGTAGAAATTGAAGAGCTTTTTCTTCTTGGGCATTGAGAGCGTCAGCGACTTCCTGTTGAAAATGTGGCAGCTCAGCTTTGCTTAAGTCGGAGGGCACCATAATCGGTGTACCCAGCTGAATGACGATTTTGGCGAAGGGGCGGGGAATTTTAAACTGATCCCAGGTTTTTAAAGTCCAAACACGCGATGCTGCACTTGCGATGGGAAGAATAGGTGCCTGCGATTTACGGGCAAGTTCGATAACTCCGGCTTTGACGTAGCGGCGGGGGCCGATAGAACCGTCGACCGTGATAGCGATCGGGATCCCTTGTTTGAGATTCGCAAATAGGCTTACCAAAGCCCGTAGGCCACCTTTGTCCTTGGCATCACGAATTTGACTGCCATGAACCACCGAGTAGCCAAATTTTCGACATTGGAAGCCGATAATTTTACCATCGCGAGAGTCGCTGGTCAGCACACAGTGTTTCTGCCCCTCAAAAAAGAACAGGGGGGTCAGCAAATGTTCATGCCAAAAAGTAAGGATGTAGCTTTGCAGAGGATGGAGCCTTTGCGCTACAGCCCGCTGATCTTGATCGAGGATGACGAAGCGGTAACTCCATGCCAGGAGGCGCAGCACACAAAAAACAAACCATTTAGCGAACCACTCGAACATCCACCCTACCTTTTTCCATATGAGGTCTTTAACGCAATCAGAATATAATAAAGCGCAGTGGTTCCACAAGATTTGAGGCGCAGAATGAGCCGTCCCTACAGCTATGAAGAAAAAGTTGCCGCTGTTCTTATCGCCGTCGGAGAAGAAATCGCCGCGGAGCTTCTACGCCTTTTAACCCAGCCCGAAGTGCAACGGCTCAGTCTTGCTATGAGTCGTCTCGAGCGGCTGAGTCAAGAGGATCTCGAAGCGATTCTCGCGGAATTTGCTGAACTTCTCACAAAAGAAAGCCAAAGCGTCAGAGGTGGAACAGACGTTGCTCGCAAACTCTTGCAGCATGCTTTCAAAGAACATGACATTTCGCAATTGATCGGACGCTCCCGACTCGATGCTTTAGATCATGTTTCCCCTGAACNNGGTAATTCTGGCTCATATCGATGCCCGCAAATCCTCAGAAGTCATTCAAATCTTACCGGCCAAAATGCGATCACAAATCCTTTTTCGCATAGCCAAATTGGAGCCGGTCAGTTCAGAGCTGCTCGATGATTTGAACCAGACCCTGCTGACCAAGGTCCGGGACTTAGGCTACGAGCCCAATTTTTTAAAAAAGGGTGGGCCGGAGGCCGTCTCTAAGATGTTAGCAAAGTTGAATCAGGAGACGGCTAAAAAGCTGCTGTGGGAACTTGCCGATCGCGACCAACAACTTGCCGAAGAAATCCGTTCTAAAATGTTTAGCTTTGACGATATTGCCAAACTTGCCAATCAAGATATTCAGGAACTTTTGAAGCGGCTTGATCACAGCCAACTTAAACTTGCTTTGCGAAAGACAACACCTTTTGTTAAAGAGGCCATTTTGAAAAATCTCTCGGAACGAGCGGTGACCTTGTTGAATGAGGACATGGCTGCCCTCGGACAGGTGCGGGTGAGTTAGATTGAGGCAGCCCAGGGCCGCATCGTAGCGCTTCTGCTGAAGCTGGATGAAGAGGGGGTCATCGATCTTTCGGGATCAGACCAGTGGGTTTAGATCCAGCCGGTGGACAATAATCGACCGGAACTATGGTAAAATTTCTGTCGGTTATATTGGGATCTTAGGCCAAAAACCTTGATTTTAAAGTGTTAGCTGACTATAGCTCTAATGCCTCTTAGCACTGGTGGAAGCGGAAGCTGCGCTAGAGAATCCTTCGGATGCAATTCTTGTCGATACTTCGCTTTCTTGTAGTTCAAAGGTCGTAATTCGGCGATTTGGGCGAGCTGATTTTTCTAAGCATTTTTCTCGATGAATGGTAAAATGCTTTAAAATTACCTACTTTCAATAGATTTAAGGGTTGACGGCCATGGCTGAGAAAGTTTTGACTCTCACGAAAGAACGTGTTTGTGATCACATCCAAAAGAAACTTGGTTTTTCGCCAAAGGAGTCCAAAGAACTCCTCGAGATGCTTTTAGAAGAGATGAAAGCAGAACTCGAACAAGGTCACTCGGTGAAAGTTTCTGGGTTCGGCAAGTGGACTNNGTAAAAGCCAAACGGGCTCGCCCTGGTCGTAACCCGCATACCGGCCAAAAACTAGAAATCAGCTCTCGTCGCGTGGTTACCTTCCATCCGTCGGATAAGCTGCGGGCTGTGGTCAATACAGAAGTGAAAAAATCGAAAGTCGGTTAATTTTTTTTCACCTCACGTGTTGAGTTCCTGCAGAGCGTCTTTCTTCGCCGGTCCATTTGTCTCGCATATCCTGAAGAATCCGTTGGAAAGTTCCTNNTGAAGCGAAAAGAGTCGCAAACTTGTCAACTCCCCTGCAATGAAGAGATGACGGAGATAGCCTCTTGAAAAAGTTTGGCAGGTGTAGCACGGGCAATGCTCATCCAAGGGTGTGTCATCGAGTTTGTACTGACTGTTACGAATGCGGAGCGGGCCTGTTGTGGTGAACAAATGGCCGTTGCGGCCGTTACGGGTGGGCATGATGCAATCGAACATGTCGATGCCCACGGCAATGGCTTCAACAAGATCCAGTGGCGTACCGACGCCCATGAGGTAGCGAGGTTTTTCTTGCNNCTGTGCCAGGTCCGCGAGCGACTTGCTTTTGCGTGCGCGTTCAGCCCAGCGCATGGAACGCTGCATGGACAGCCGAGCCTCTTCTACACTCGCCGGATAGCGGGTGCATTCATCCAGCGTCATGTGGATATCAGAACCTAAAGTTTCCTGAATATGAACCGCAAGTTCTGGCGTGAGCATGAAACGCGTGCCGTCGATGTGGCTTGAAAATAAGGCACCCTCTTCCGTCAGTTTGGTGTTTTTGGCTAGGCTAAAGATTTGAAAGCCTCCGCTATCCGTTAGCATGGGGCGATCCCACCCGATAAAACGATGCAAGCCACCAAAATGGCGAATCACTTCCAAGCCTGGGCGTAGAAATAAGTGGTAAGTGTTGCCCAGGATAATCGAGGCATTGAGCTCAAGTAAATCACGAGGCACTAGCGTTTTGACCGAACCTACCGTGCCAACTGGCATGAAGACGGGGGTTTCTAGAATGCCATGTTTTAAATGCAAACGCCCTCGTCGGGCCTTGCCATCCCTAGCCATTAAGTCAAACATTATGTCCCTTTGATTAGAGGATATTTTTGCCCAAAAGCGATTGAATGAGGTCGACTACGAGATTGGCACTCATATGAGCGCGGTGNNGATTGAGTTCCATAAAATCCATAGCGATCAGTCTTTTAGTATCAGCGATCATTTCAAGCGCAAGATGGGATTCACGGTGACTCAGTCCACCGGTTACGGGAGTGCTTACACCAGGGGCATGTTGGGGGTCAACACAATCCAAGTCGAACGAAACATGCACCCCGTCGCTACGTTGGATGATCTTGGTGTCGATCTCCTGCATGACCTCTTTTATGCCGCGTTCATCGATTTCACGCATGGTGTAAATACGAATCCCCATTTTTAAACACATCTTTTTTTCTTCTTCATCGATCGAACGAATGCCTACCAATGCCGTCAGCTGAGGGTCAATTTTAGCTTCCCGAAAGCCGATCTGCGTCAGTTGCGGGAAGCCATGGCCCAGCAAAACTGCAAGCGGCATGCCGTGAATATTCCCCGACGGAGAAATCTCTGGCGTGTTAATGTCCGTATGCGCATCAAACCAGATAAGACTCAATTTCTTTTTATGGTCCCGAGCCCACCGACTAGAGCCACTGACGCTGCCAATGGAGATGCTGTGGTCGCCTCCAATCGTGAGCGGAAGGTGACCTTGCGTCAGACTTTTGGTCACTTTTTCAGACAACACCGCACAAATCTTTGTAATGGTTCCAAGAAACTTATCCTTGTGCTGCCGTTCCGGAAGAGTGTCGCGCATAGCTACCGGGATATCACCACCATCGATCACAGTCAGCGATAAAGCTCGTAAGCGCTCATGAAGCTTTGCGATTCGTATGGCCGTGGGTCCCATATTGGCGCCGCGTGTNNGAAAAATCCATGAAGACACTCCGATTTTTTGATATGATCCTGCAGCTTAGATTCTATTTCATCATATGTTTGAGGTGAAGTTCCTTGACAAGGCAGAGTAAAATTTTGGTAACAGGTGGGTGCGGTTATATTGGTAGCCATGTTTGCGCACAGTTGAGTCAGGCTGGCTATGAAGTCCTTGTTATCGATAATCTGTCGACAGGATTTGCTGAAGCCCTTTTGCATGGGGAAACACTCATTCGTGGTGATTTCGGAGACCGCAATCTCTTGCGTTCTACCTTTTCTCAATATGACATTAAAGCTATTCTTCATTTTGCAGCATCGATTATAGTTGAGGAATCGGTCGCCAAGCCCTTCTCCTACTACGAAAACAACGCAATCAAGTTTTTTAATCTTCTTCAAGAAGCGCATACAGCTGGCGTGGCTTTTTTTATTCTTTCATCGACTGCCGCAGTTTATGGCACCTGCAATGAAATGCGTGCGGTGCGTGAATCCGATCCACTCTGTCCAGCAAGCCCCTATGGACGTTCCAAAGTCTTTGATGAGTGGCTCCTCGAGGATGCGGTTAAAATTTCGACTCTTCGTCATCTAACCTTACGGTATTTCAATGTGGCGGGTGCCGGTGGACAAGGTCAGCTTGGACAGCGTGGCAAGGGTACCCATCTTATTAAGGCCGTTTGCGAAACAGCTCTGCGCCAGCGCAGCAAACTTACAATTTATGGTGATGACTACGATACAGCTGATGGTACCTGCATTCGAGATTATATTCATGTTGAAGATCTCGCTTCAGCCCATCTCGCAGCCTTGCGCTACCTGGAACAAGACGGATTGAGTACGACNNGAGTACGACCCTAAACTGTGGCTACAATCGAGGCTATTCGGTAAAGGAAGTGATCACGCACTTTGAACAGATTCTTGGCGAACGTCTGCCAGTGCATATTGGCCCCCGGCGAGCAGGCGATGTTTCGCGGCTCATTGCTGATACACAAAAGATCCATCAGACGCTGCAGGGGACCCCACACTTCCACGAGCTCTCAACGATTTTACAGTCAGCTTGGGAATGGGAGCAGAAAAACGCTTTCTAACTAGCGCTTGCCTAAGACCCAGCTCAAGGCAGGCGGGGTGACCATGGTCGTCAGGACAACCATCACAATAATTGCGGAATAGATCTGAGCTGAAATTGCAGGCTGTCCATTGAGAGTCAGCTTAGTTCCAATCATCGCAAAAATCAAACCCACCTCTCCCCGTGGAATCATTCCGATTCCGATCGCCAGACGGTTGAGAGGCTCCTTAGTAA
>PLEQ01000171.1 GCA_003136475.1 Deltaproteobacteria bacterium | reverse complement strand
GTCAGGACAATGACTGGCTCAGGGCCGGTAAAGTTTATGCGTGTTGATATACTGACGGACCGGTTCATCTAGAAATTCAGGAGGAATGGGCACCCTATCCTGAAAATTCTGTCGGATCTGGCGANNACTTGCGACAGTCGTGATCGGATCTTTCACGAAGAATATAGGCCTCAGGCCCTCAAGCACGAGCTGGCTAGGGGATTCAAACGCAATTTTCCTGCCTAAGTTTCGAGCTAAATCACGCGCTAGTTTTAGAAAATCGCCATTGTCACGCGACAGAACAATGAGTGAGGCCAAGTCGAGAATGGCCAACGGCTCAGACCAGCGATGAAACTGCGCCAATTGATCGAAGCCGATGAGCCAAGCAAGATTTTTTTTGGGATAGAGCTGTTGAAAATACCGCAGGGTTTGAATGGTGTAGTTGGGGGTCGCTAAGTTTTTTTCAATGTCGAGGACATGAGGGGCATCTACGCACGCAGCAAATGCCAGACGACACATTGCGAGACGATCCTCGAATGAGGCACTGGGGCTTTTGTTTTCCTGACGACTAAGCGGTGGCAAGAAACTGGGAACAACAAAAAACTCAGCCTGGGGAAAGCTTGCTTGGCTAAATTGAAGACATTCGAGATGGCCACGATGCGGGGGATCGAAGCTTCCACCAAAAACAAGCAGCTCAGGATTCGACAATCGCAAGCGCTGCATCTTCGTTTTTCAGCCTTTCTAGTGCTTCTGCAAACGTATGGGTGAGAGTGCGCAAACCCTGTCCAGTGACAGCTGAAATGGGAATGACAGGGACAGCAAGAGCTGCGAAGGCGTCTTGCACTTTCGTAAGCGCAACTGCATCTAGCAGATCGACCTTATTAAGCACNNACAATTCTCTTAATGACGCTTTAATAATTTTGCTTTATAACTAGCACTACTATACCTTTTTTATCGCGAAAGGCGCCATTATAGGTGAAAAGCTCATGCTGCAAGTCATGGAAGTTTTTAACCACCTCTTCGAGCGAGGCGTCGAGAACGTAGGCAATAATCTTGGTTCGTTCAAGATGGCGCAGAAATTCAAAGCCCAGACCTCTACCGCGGCTGGCTCCTTCGATCAGACCAGGAATATCCGCAACGACAAAGGATCGGCCAGTCACGGGATCTTCCGTAACTCCGAGCATGGGATGCAGGGTGGTAAAGGGATAATCTGCGATTTTGGGTTTAGCCTGACTCAGGCGACTGAGGAGCGTCGATTTACCCGCGTTTGGCATACCTGCCAGGCCAATATCGGCAAGAATTTTAAGTTCCAGGCGCAAGCGGCGGCATTGACCTTTTTCGCCGGGAGTCGCGTGGCGTGGAGCNNCCCAAAACCGCGCGTGCCACCTTTTGCAATCAGCAAATCAGAGCTCGCATCCGTTAGCTCACCTAATTTTTCATTCGTATCCGCATCAAAAAAAATCGTCCCCAGAGGAACTGGGATTGTGAGATTTTCAGCACAGCGCCCCGTACGCTCATTCGTTCCACCTTTTCCACCATCTTCCGCGCGGTATTCACTGCGGTAACGAAGGTTGGCTAGGGTATTCGTGCCAGGGTCAGCTGAAAAAAAGACGCTCCCACCGTTGCCGCCATTGCCGCCATCAGTGCCAAGCTTGGGTCGGTTGCGGGCACGTCGAAAGCTGACAATGCCATCGCCGCCACTTCCAGAGTAGACCCAGATTTCTGTTTGATCGATGAAGCGCATGGATTCCTCTCAAAAAGGGAAGAGGCGAGGCGAGAAAGAGACAGGTTAATCTCAGAGGGGAACAACCCGAACGCGCTGACGATCATTCCAGCGCTCAAAAACCACCGTTCCCGGAATCTTTGCGAATAGCGTGAAATCCCTTCCACACCCGACATTAGGACCGGCGTGGAAAGTGCTACCAACTTGGCGAACGATTATATTCCCGGCTTTTACCAAGCTACTGCCAAATATCTTAACACCACGTCGTTGGGCATTAGAATCTCGGCCGTTCCTGGTACTACCACCTGCTTTCTTGTGAGCCATCTTCTTGACCTCGTTTGTTCAATTAGGACTTAAGCGCTATGGCTAATTTTGCCAATTTCAACCACAGTTATTGGCTGCTTATGTCCATGCATTTTTTTATAATTTTTTCGACGCTTATACTTAAAAACCAGTATTTTTTTGTCGCGCTTCTGTTCCTTAATCGTCGCCTCTACCAAAGTTTTGGCGAGAAACGGCCTACCCACTTGCATCCCTTTTTCATCTTGGATCAGGAGGACTTTGTCAAAGCGAACTTTATCGCCGACCTGGCCCTTGAGCCTATCAATCGGCAGGGTGTCGCCTTCTTTTACGCGGTACTGATGTCCGCCAGCTTGAATAACAGCATATTGCATGTGAAATGCCCTCGTCTAGGTGAGCCGTATACACGAAATTCATTGAATCAAAAACTGCGCTACTTTCGTAAAATTGCCAAATCTTGTCAAGTCATTTCCCATTCTGGCTTAGATCGATTTTTAGTCGCGTTTTTAAGGTAGGACAAAGCTTCCCTTAAGTCAGCAAAGATTTTATGAGCGCTCTCTAAGGGATAACGCCCCTGGATGAGAAGGCTTTGCAGGCCTTCAAGCTGAATGAGGTCGGACATTTTATCGCCGATCATAAAACTCTCTGCCATATGGATTGAAAATTTATCAGCAGCTTGCAGGATAAGGCCGGGCATAGGCTTTCGCGAAATACTCTTGAGTGCAAACTCCGGGCTGGAACCTTGCTCGTAATAAGGACAATAATACCAAGCGTCGGGCTCAGCCCCGTCTTTTTTGAGTAGCCCCGACAGATGCTGGGTCAAGGTGTTTAAAAAAGACTCGGGGAACTTGCCGCGCGCCAGCCCCGACTGATTACTTACGACAATGACAAGCCATTGGAGGGATTTTGCCCACTGGATCATCGGAATCACATCCGGGATAATGCGAAGTTCTTCGATGCGATCAAGATAGCCCGTATCTTCAATGATAACGCCATCTCGATCTAAAAAAAGACACGGTCGACCTTGCGCAAGCCCTGAGCATACAGGTACTCCCCGAAGAGGCCTGAGCTGAAGGAGCGCCTCAAAGAAACCAGAGAAGCCTTTGTTAGTTTTGAGCTGGTCATGTAAAAAGTCAGCAGGAACGAAGGCAGCACCGTTGAAGCGATAAGCATCCGCCCACTCCTTTTGCTCAAGAACTGACAAGAGTTGCGGAGAGCCATTATTGTCGAGTATGACAGCTTGTCCACGGACCGGTGACTGATAGTTAAGAAAGATGGTGCTTGGCATCGCAGCAAAATGTTTCATGCGAGAAAAATGGAAAGGTGTCCATTGCGCACGGACATCTACGATCAAAACGATTTGTNNCCGGACCGCATCGTCATGTCGACGTTTCCAGCTACTATTTTTTCTATGTCAAGGAAGCCACTGTGCTGCAAACTGTCACAAACACTTGCGTAATACTCTTCGCTTTGACTTGCATTCATGACCACAAAGACGCTGATAGAACTAACCGGCATAACTCGTCTTTTCTTTGAATTTCATTGACTTATGTATTGAGTTTTTCTATCCACTTAAAGTACGTGCTAAATATTAATCCTGAATTCCGATAAAAAGTAGCAAATAGTCTGCTTGAGAGTGCCCAATATGAAGCAAGAATATATCGATATTATATTTCCGCTCTTAAAAGGACTTCGTGAATACCATCAACACGAAGTTGTTGGAATGGAAAACGTTCCGGACAAGGGACGCGCCTTGATAGCTGTAAATCATAGTTTGGCGACCTACGATATAGCCCTGCTCTGCTGTGCTTTATATGAAGATAAAAAAAGAATTCCCCGGCCCTTGGCTGACCGACTTTTTTTCCGCTTGCCGTACGTTGGAGAATTCACAAGCGAGTTGGGAGCGGTTGAAGGAAATCAAGAAAATGCAGAGAAACTGCTGAATCAAGATGAACTCGTCACCGTTGCTCCTGGAGGGATGCGCGAGGCTCTACGACCATCTTCAGAGCGCTATCAAGTCATCTGGGAAAAACGCACCGGTTTTATAAAACTCGCATTGCGAACAGGATCACCCATTATTGTAGCCACCTGTCCTAAAGCTGACGATTTGTACGAAGTATATGCCAGTTCCCTGACGAAGTGGGCCTATCGTAACTTCAAAATCCCTCTCTTTCTCGCACGAGGCATCGGTTTGACTCCTATCCCAAGACCCGTGAAACTGGTTCATTTNNCCGATAATCCCCCCAAAACTTGCCGAAGATCCGAAGGACTTTGCACGCCAAGTAGACCAGCTTCATAAAAAGGTGGTTAAAAAAGCTCAGCAGTTGATTGGGGAAGCCATCGCCTATCGGGAAACTTAAAATTTCATAGAGAAAGAACTATGCTAGGAACGTTGGTTGATGTAACTGGTGAGCAATTCTGTCAGAGCGCTCAGCTGGCCTTCATTTAAATACTCCCAGCTCACACCCGCTTTGTTTCCCGCAGTAGAGATTCGACGCACTTTAGCTGGAAATTTTATAAACTCGCCGAAGGTGATAGGCAATAACTTGCCAACCGGAATCCGCACTTTGAACTGCTCTCCCTCGTGAAAAATATGATTGTCTTCAGATCGCAACTGCGCTCCATGAAGACTCATGTCGAGTAGTCTCGCCTTCAATTCCTTACCCGATCCGTCCAAAAGATTTACCGGCCAATCAATGGTGTAGCGACGCGTCCGCCTCGGCGCTTCCGCCTCAAGGGTAAAACGTATCCCTTCAATAAGTTTTTCACCGGTCAATCCGTGATAGCTCAAATAGGAATCGACTTCTTGATAGAGAAAGAGATTTTTATTGTAGGACTGAACAAGATCGGAGGAGTGTTCCGTGAGAAACAAGACCGGGACAGCCTCATCTATTTTCTTTTGTTTGAGCTCTTTAATCGTTTGGATGTTCTCTTCAATTGTAGAAAAGCTATCGTCTACAATCACGAGATTGATCTGTCGGTTCATTAATTTTTGAAATTCCCTAACCGTCTTTGGTGAGGAAATCGTCAAGCTACCGTAGGATTCCTTCAAAAACTTTTGAATATTGTCTCGCAAATCATTGTTGAAGCGATCTCCCAAAGCAAGAAGCGCATACTTCTTACGTTTTCTTGCCGNNACATTCCCTACATCGTCTCTTTAAGATAGACAGCGGAATTTGCAAAAAATGTTTCATGGTTCAAAGTTTTGTGCTTTTTAGCAACCGCTTGATAGTGTACCCATTCCTTAGCCACCTTTTCCCGAAGAACGGGTGTGGGATTGAGTTGCCAAACACGGTGTAAGGAGAGGGCTTTGTAGTAATGGATCGTTTCACCCAACTGTTCTTTATCATCAGTTTTTTTAAGAAGATGAGCTATGTGCGTAGTGATCCAATGCNNCTTTCACTGGACTTCAATTCCCCGAGATCAAAATAAGCAATGGCTTTATCAATATAGAGTCTCAAATACTTGGGTTTGTCATATTTCTTCAACAGCGGAAGACTCGTCAATTTGTTATACGCCGCTAGTGCCTGCTCAGGATCGTCCAATAAGGAAAGGTAGATTTCTCCGACTTTTTGCCATGCCTCAATATACTCGGGAGCATTAGCAGAAACCGCTTTTTNNCTCTAAAACCACTGGCTTTGCCGATGCAACAAATGCAGCTTTCGGCTCAACTTTTTCCGCTTTGGGGTGTTGAGGAGCTGGATTCAAACTTTTCGGGGCGGCAGCGGCTGGCGTCTCAGCAACTTGCGGTACAGCTAATGCCTTAGCTTCTTCAGGTGCCTGTTCCGCTACTTTAGGCTTTGGCTTAGCAGCGGCAGGCATAGGAATATCATCGTTTTTCTTAGATTCTTCACCTTGGTAGGACCATTTTGGTGCTGAGTAGAGAATGGCATCGATATTAATTTTCTTATCTTCATCGCGGTAATAGAGAATGTCCTGTTTAAAAGAGACATATTTTGAACTTTCGCTCGCCTTTGCAACTTCCAGACGATGCTCACCTTTTTTTAACGGCATCGAGACAACAAACAGGCCATTGGCATCGGATCGCCCAATTTCATTGCCATTGAGCGAGATCACAGCTCCTCCCATGAGTTTACCGGTGTCATCTTTAACATGAATTTGTAAGCGAACTTTATCATCGTTATGGCATGAGAAAATAAACAACATAAAAATGCCGAGGAAGAGCTGTCTTAGAACGGTCATTGGACCTCCTCTTCAAGGTTTTTGAATTTTAAATTTGATCCTGAATCAATTTTAGCAAAATACTCGTAGAAAAGGTGAGTTGGGGGGACTAAGAGACTCTAATCAACTTTCGCACCCGCTGGTAGAGGTCTTTGCCGAACCGCGTCAGAGCTTTGGTCAGCGAGAATGCGAAATCTTGCCTTATTANNCAAATTTCAATTTTGGAAAGAACAACAGAATTTTCAGGGATTTTAAATGAAAAAACTTTTTCTTTATATTGGCGTATGTTGAAGATGGTTGCGGCATGGGTTTCCGCTTTGCCAGGCTTTGTTTCAGGAGCATTCACAGTTTGAACCTGGCCTTGAGCATTTTGCCATTCAGAGACCGCCCATATCAGGCCTTCGGCTCGACTCTGCCCTTTCTTGTTGCGGATGGCGATCGATAACTCAAGATTTTTATCTTTCTTTAAAAATAATGGATTCTCTAAGGAAACCAACCAATCCGGTATATCCGTATCGATTTTGAAGCGTTTGCTATCGAGCATGTTTTTCAAACCAAGCTGAGAAGATGGTTTTTCAACTTTAGTGTGGTTCCTCGTCTCAGGACCGGTCGGCTTGCTTGCCACAGCTTTTATCGGGGTATTGGGTTCTGTTTCTGCCGGGTAAGCATTTTCAAAGACTGAATTGTATTTCACTTGGTACTGAAAAATGGCATCGAGCGAAGCATGAAGCTTTTCAGATAAGTCATGTGAGTGCTCCAAATTTCGAAGCAAGAATACAGTTCCGACCATAGCCCAAGCGAGTAGGAGGGCAGATCCAGCAAGTGCAATTTTGAAGACGGTGAGAGAAATTTTAAAGGACCGCGTCTTGCCGCCATCAAAAAAATAGATAACACTGAGAAACCGCGTTTTGCGTTTTTCGTTCTTTTCCACGTCTTTCTTCATTGACGTCAACCCTTGCGTTTCTTGAGGAGAAGTTATGTCGAGCCCGCGCGAGCCAGGTTTTTCGTTAATTTGAGTTCATTGATTATACACTAAAAATGGCACTTTTTACTATAAATAGCTCAGTTCCAAGAGCGACTATTGCCAAGCCTTTCCATGCTGAGCTTCCCAAAAGATCTTAAGGTATTCTAATTTTAGTAAAATTATCACAGCTTAGAAGTTCTTGCCCTAGACGAAAGAGTTGCAATTGAAACTCACACAAGATACGGTCCGATCGTCAAATTCATCGAGCTCAGCAAGCGCCCAAGCCGCGGGAATTTTACTTGGATCAAACCGAAATAGAACAAACGAAGATCGCAATCATTAGAACCAGCAGTATTGGTGATGTCGTATTAGCGACCGCGTGTTTGAGTCTGATTCGAGAATTTCTACCTAATTCTAGGATTTTATGGTTAGGGAAAGCGCCTTCGCTCGCGATCATTCGCGAGGCGTTCCCAGAGAAGGAGTGTGTAGAAATTGCGAGATCGCTTAAAATTCACGAAATTCTGAAGCATCTTAAAGACGTGAGCTTTCTTCTCGATCTGCAAACCAATCNNATTTCGCAGGCCAATTTTTTCCTGCCCCAAAAATCAGTTGCAAAGAAATCGTCTTATACTTGAGAGTCGAATTTATGGGCGGCGACGCCAACTCTCACCGCGGGCGATGGAGACGCTTAAGCCACAATTTAAGCAGATGCGTGATGCGCTGCTGCACGCTTTGCAAGCCTTAAAGATAATTCCTAAAACGTTTATCCCGCCGATGGAGGGCTTAGCACCAAGCCTTCCGACCGAGCACTTCCGCGGCGATGCTACTTGGGTCGCTCAATTGGCGGGCACCCCATGGATCGCCATTGCTCCCGGAGCCTCTTACGAAACCAAACAGGCCCCTCTAGAGATTTTTTCTGAGAGCTTAGCTTTGCTCAGGCAGTTCCTGAAGAGCAGCGAAATTTTAACAAAGCTGGGGCTGCTATTTTTAGGAGACGAAAGAGATCTGGCAATTTGCGAGAAACTTAGCAGCGCCATACAATGGCAAGGCCCGACTTTGAACTTAGCGGGTAAGCTCAGCCTTTGGGAGAACTCGGTCGCTTTGCGACAAACGATTTGTCTCTTAAGCAATGATTCCGCGTTGGGGCATATAGCTGAGGCGGTAGAAACTCCGATCCTTGTGCTTTTTGGTCCAACTGTGGAGGGCTTTGGCTTTGCACCAAGAAAAAAAGAAAGTCGCGCCTTTTCCTCACTGATCGGTTGTCGCCCCTGTTCCAAACATGGTAAGGCGCAATGCCGGTTTGGGGATAAGCTTTGTTTTTGGCAAATTTCGCGAGAAGATATTGCTTCACACATGAAGGACCTTATATACAGAGTCGAATCCCGTCATTAACCTCATCCTGTTAAGATCATGACAGAAAAAAAATCAGTTCCATTTTTCGCTTTTTTATTTGTTTTCCTGGCACACGGGATTGTGAGTCTTTTGGCCTTTTTTCTGCCCTTAATCGTTGCTCTCAGCCAGAGAGCCCGAGCGTTCATGGCCAATCGGGAATGGGATTTAGCCAAGCAGACCCGTATACGCCGTGAGCGCGACGCTAAGACCCACTGTGTTGTATTTTTCTGCAGTTCTGCGGGAGAATATGAGCAGGCCCGGCCACTAGCAAGTCGCCTATTGGAGTTACCTCAGACTTATGTGCATTTTCTGTTTTTTTCACAGTCGGGCTATTCGTTTGCGGTGCAACGTAAGGAGACTATACCCTTCTCACTGTCCCCCCTGGACAGTCTCGGTAATTGGCGAAAAATCTTCGCCATCTTAAGACCTCAAGTCTTCGTGGTGGTCCGTCACGAACTCTGGCCCTGCTGTTTGTGGCTTGCAAGACAGCGCTCCAAAGTCCTCCTTGTTAATGCCAGTTTGCAGACGCGGGGACGGGTCAGCATTTTTCTCAAATCCCTTCTGCTTTCTTTGGTGGATAAGATCTATACCGTCTCTGAGCAAGAGCGGCTGAGCTTCCAGCACCAGTTTGCAAATGTTCAAACGAATATTCTAGCGGTCGGTGACTCCAAGTATGATCGCGTTCTGGAAAGAGCTGCAGCGCTGCAGGGCTTTGCGCGCTTCCCTATGTTGGAACAATCGCGGCCTCGGCTTGTGGTCGGCAGTGCTTGGAAAAAAGATTGTGAGTTGGCTTTGAGCGCTTTCACACTTTTCAAGGCGAAACACGCAGGTCCAGCACAGCTGGTCTTAGCGCCGCATCAGCCAAATTCAGAATTTATAAGCTGGTTAGAGCAGGAATGTGCGAAGACCTCTTTGCCGTGGGCGCGCCTTTCGCAACTGGCAAGTTCTGTCACAGCTCCTGAAATGATTATTGTGGATTCCGTTGGTCTGCTCTTTGACTTGTATGGTGTGTGCGATCTGGCTTTTGTAGGGGGAGCGCTTCATCACAAAGTCCACAATGTTCTCGAACCAGCAGCCTTTAGTTTGCCACTCGCATTTGGACCTTTTTTTGAAAACAGCCACGAAGCCTGTGAAATCTTTGAAAAGGGTCTAGCCACGGTTGTTCATAACGCTAAAGAGCTCTTAAGCTGGATGGAGCCTTTACTCCTGCAGCCTCAAAAAAACCAAGCCCTACAGCAATTTTTAGCCAGCAAGGCGGGTGCTACCGATCGAATTTTGCTTGAGATTGCGACGGAGTTTCGTGCGGTTCCTGAGTCGAAGCAGGTGGCAATGCAGCACTCTTAGCATCCGGTGGCGAAGCTAGCGGATCTTTTTTAGCTACATCGACTTTTCTTTCTTCCAAAGCGACAATATCTTCAAAAGTGAGCTTCCCAGCATTACTTGCAATTTGAGAATGATCCTTGTCCAGGGCTAGTCCTTGAACGTGTACACGGCTCGTGACGGTGATAGGGAGTAGAGTACCGGATTCATCTTTCGTGCCCACAGAAAGACGATAGTTGCCCGCCTTCGCTTTGGATCCGTCGTCCATGCTACCGTCCCATTCGATCGGATGCTTACCAGCCTGGAGGGTGCCATAGGATTTGGTATAAATCGCAGTTCCTTGTTCATTTGTAACTTTAAGCTCCACATCATTGACCGGGTGAGCAAGTTCAAAGTATGCCTCCTGAATTTTACCTGCCTCAAGGCGAGTTATACCATTTTTAATGAGAGCGTCCTTGCCAAGATAGCTGATTAAATTGACCTGACGATTTTCCTTTGTCCCGGAATCTATATGTTCCAAAGCCTTGTTCATGTTCATCATTTGTTCAAGGCTGTTGAATTGAGCCAACTGCGAAGCCATTTCCGAGCCGTCTTTTGGATTGAGAGGATCCTGATGTTGCAGCTGAGCTACAAACAGTTTAAGAAAATCGTCTTTACCCATACTGTTTTTTGGCGTCACAGCCTTTTGACCGCGATGGTTCAGGTTCTCAAGAAAACCCTTGTAGTCTTTCGTTGTTGAAAGATCCCCCTTCTTGGCCTCGTCTTTTTTGGCTTTTATGTCTTGATTCGAGTTGTACAGCAGCTTTTGAAAATCGATCTTGTTTTCCTGATTGTTGACCGGAGTTGTGGGTCCTTCGTGAAAAGTTCGAGCCCCACTTGGTGCAGAAGGAGCTATCTTTTGTTGCAAGCCTGCATTCATTTTTCTTGCCCTTATACTACTGTCTGAAATCGTGAGTAGGATGGAATAAATCGTGACGCGTTGTATACAACACGCGATAGATTCCCTAAATTTGAAGCCGGTTTCTGCCAGCTTTGCCCATCAGCATCATGTTGGGATGAAAATAGCTGTTGCTGATTCTGTCCTTGAAAATTTCTGTCGAAGAAGTGTGACAATTGGCCGCGTGGGATAGAATTCACCTCGTAATGATCCAAAGACATTTTAATATTCGATAGCGCTTGTTTTATGTGATCAAAATCTTGGCCAAGCAGACTTTTCATTTCGTTGGAGCTGGTCAGAATTTTAAGACTTGCACTGTGGCCATCAACTTTAACAGCGAGTGAAACTTTTTCAGGACCATCATGCGGCAGGTCGATTACGATGGAGCCCCCACCCTTGGCTAGCAAAACCTTAGCATGCTCGACCACATGTTTCGCAAGGCCTGGGGTCGAACTCGAGCCTGTTGAAGAGATATCCTTGTCTTCTGATAAATTTTCTGATGCTTGAACTCCACTGGCGACGGGTATCGGATTTAAGGAATGAGACGGGCTTTCATGACGTTTTTCATCCTTCGTATCTTGGGAAGGCGAGTCATGTTTGTCAGATTTCGCAAGCAAAGCCCCAAGAGCTGTTTTAGGCTCAACGCTATCCGCTTTTGCCGTACTCGCCTCGTTGGATGCTTTCACTAACGCTTGACCACCTCGCTCGCTTTCCAGGACGGACTCGGAAGACTCAGCGGTCAGAGCATGCGAAGGTCGCGCAAGTGTCAAGACCTTAGACTCGCCTTGTGGATTGGTATTCTCAGCCATCTGCTGAATGGGCTTAGAATTTTCAGCAGAGATTTTGTTAATAAGCATCCCAACGCCTTGCTCAGGTGGAACTTCCTTATCGAGATTCCAAAAGTCCTCGACACGGTCGCTATGCTTGAATTGCGATGAACTTAGTAAGTTGGCAATGGGCTGATTCCCAGGCTTGGGATTTGTAGAGTTCTCCTGGCCTCTTGGCTTGTCGCTTTCACCAACCCGTGGCACCCCGCTTTGAGAGCTAGCTAAGCCGTGGTCGAAATTTGCCGAAGACTTCAAAAGTTTTTCGATAGACTCTCGTGTATCGAGCTCGCGTTTTTCCGACGAGCTTGCTAGGTCTGCGGACTGTGAACCTTGCCTTGCAAGAGAAGTGAGCGAGGCGCTTTCCGAATTGCCTTGTCCTGGTACCACCCGTTGCTGCGTATCCGAAGGCATCAAAGACGCTTGGGCACTCGCACCGGGGAGCGCTTGCGCAAGTGTTGCATAATCCGTCTTCTTTGGTTTTTCTTTGCCCATCATTCGATCTTTAGCAGATCGCGAAAAATTCTCATGCTCAGAAAGAGCGGCTCTTTCGTGAACTGCTGATTTAGCAGATCTTTCGGAAAGATCCAGTTCATGCCTCTTAGCTTTTTCAGAGCCAGCCTCAGCAGTCAAAACATGTTTGATTTGGAAGAGCTTAGCCATGACCAGATGTGGGTCAATGCCAAGCGACTTCAAAAAAGCGCCGGGGGTCGATTGTTCGTTAAGATCGATGCTGCCAGAGGCCTCTGTTGCTAATGCCTCCTTGATATCAAACATTTCCGCGAGCACTTGGAGAGGCATCGGTTTGTTCATGAATGAGGCTAGGTCGGAACTTAAGGCTTCTTTCATAAACGCATTGGTGCTTATCAGATTCAAAATGCTGTCATTCGGTGTGCTCAGTCGCTCTTTTCTGAGAAAATTCAAGACTTGCGAATTATCAAAACCGTTTTCCTTGAGGAATTGACTTAAATACGTGAGAGAACTGCCGCTCTTTGCCGCAAGGTCGTCCTGGACGCCTCCCAAGCGAGCTGCTTGAAGTGAGGCTTTGTCCCCACCCCGTAAAGGCAACGACGGGACAACTTTGCTAGTTCCCTCTGAAATTAAGGAAAAGCGCTCACGCGTCGGGTCTAATTTAGACTCCTGACCTGCTCTCGGATCAAAGGGTAGTGGAGAGCTATTGGTCTCTTGCGCACCCTTGTTCAACATATGCGAACCTGAAAGCATTTTTGTCCTTTGATGAGAGGAAGACCCATGCCCTTAAGAGCAAGGTCTATGCCATAAGACGAGCATGTAATTACAGGGACTTATGGCACCATGAGCGAGCAATTAAGTGAAGAAATTGCCGATTAAGAACTATTTGCTCTCCTATTTAGGCATAGCCTAGACAGCAGCCAAGACACTTTCAGTTCCTCTTTTCTCTCAAGAA
Source organism: Deltaproteobacteria bacterium (assembly GCA_003136475.1). Lineage (GTDB taxonomy): Bacteria > Bdellovibrionota_B > Oligoflexia > Oligoflexales > Bog-1112 > BOG-1112. The sequence continues at coordinate 4,600 of PLEQ01000171.1, read as the reverse complement.
AAATAAAAAAATGCCGATCTTCCCGACAGTGTGCAGTGCGATCGCTTAGATAAGGATAAAAATAAGAGACATATGTGTGAAATTTTAGTAGTGATTTTTGTTATGATGTTTCACCAAACTGCAAGACAAATTCCGGCAGTTCGAGTCCAACAGACTCTACAAGCTCTTCCAGTGGTCTCGGTCTAGCGGGTGAGAACGCCAGCAACGGAGTCCCAACTATAGGCTTGAGTGGAGCTCTGGATCTGAGTCAAGTCCTTAGCAGTGGAAGCAGCCCCACAAACACTCAATTCGCATATGTATTAGTCGATTCTACCCAATCCAAAAATGTTTCCTCAGATCTCAGCCTTATCTCGTTTCCGGATATTTTATATTGGCCGTAGACCAAGAGGCTATTGGCGTCAAAGATTCCAACAGTCTCTCGCTATTTGGTTTTAAGGCAAATGTGCAAAAATTGGTGACATTTGTGAGGAACCGAAGAAATGCAAAGGTTCAACAAATAATAAACGACAAAAAAGATGAGCCAGAAGGTGGTTATTTCACTATTGGTACCGATGGCAAAGTACAATTCCCAAATAACTATCCAGAAAATAAAGACCAAAATCAAGATCTAAAAGATGCAGCGCGAACGTTGGGGGATTCTCAGATAATACTAGCGGGGGAGAAAGCAAAATTCACTGAAATGGAATTCAACCAAGCTGGGGATACGGCTGCTCAAAAAGCTCTTATCGAAGATGGAATCAACAAAACTCTCGACAAACTTGGGATATCGGACCCCGAAGAAAAGCAACAGTGGGCCGCAATGATCTATAAAATCGGAGTGCATACCAGCGCCGGTAAAGTCAGCGCTGAGAAGGAAGCCCTTATTCGCAAGCCTAAGGTGAAACCTGTTTTCGGCCCAAATGGAAATACTATATTTAGGACATTTGATGCTAGCTCAAAAATTCAACATACAGAGATGACGATCAATGAGAACGGGACAATATCGTCAACTTTTAGTGCCCCGGCAGCCTCCAAAAAAACGACGACATCGGACGATAAAATTTCTGTGGATAATGCTCAATTCACCTATAGCATCTCAACAGAATCAAATGTTCATACGGGTGCTTTAACACGGACAAGCGCTATAACGCGCAACCCCTCTAGTAACCTAGGTTTAGCAGACGTAAACTTAGGAGTTTCCATTCAAAATTCACTTGGCTCGCAATATGACGGTATATCCGATCTCTTTCTTTCATTTGACGCACAAATGATGGACATTCAAAACAAAAACGTTGCTGACGGGTCAACATTGATTCTCGACCCAAACACATTTACTTTCGATGCGACAAAGGCTGCTATTTGGGATCCGGCAAATGGTGCCCTTGTGCCCGACAAAGCTGTACAGATTCCGCAGTCGAGCGTTTCAGGGGTTTATTTTAGCCCCAGTAATTGAAACCTGGACTCTCCCTCCTTCTTAACCAAAACCCTAGAAAGATTTGACCGGTAAGCCTTCCCGTAACGGCTCGCTACGGTGTAGCCTTAAAAAACATCTATGCCTTTTTTTCGGCGGACACATTTGTTTAAATGCCTATAATGGGGGCCTAGTCAAAAATGGGAGCCCGGATGTTAAAGCATACCAAAATATACTACCAAGCCCTTATCGATAGAAATTCCGAATATGAGGGTGTTTTTTTTGTCGGAGTTAAAAGTACTGGGGTTTTTTGTCGACCCACGTGCACAGCCCGCAAACCTAAGTTTGAGAACTGTGAATTTTTCGAGACTGCTGAGCAAAGCCTTCTAGCGTCGTATCGCCCGTGCAAGCGCTGCCAGCCTCTTTCGCATCCCCAGCAGGTATCCCCACTTGTGCAGAAGCTTGTCGCTGCGGTCGAAAACGAACCTGAGAAACGGTGGACGAATGCCGACTTCCAGGAAATTTCCGTTGATGCGTCAACCGCTCGTCGGCAGTTTCAGAAACGTTTTGGCATGACCTTCGTCGAATACGCCAGAGCGCGACGCATGGGACTTGCCATGCAACNNGATTCGAGCTGGGGAGCCGATTATCGAAGCTCAACTTGCCAGTGGTTATGAATCCGGTAGTGGTTTTCGCGATGCCTTTAGTCGCATCATGGGCGCGGCACCGTCAAAATCCGGGCAAAGCCAAGTTCTGAAAGCTTCCTGGATCGATACACCTTTGGGCCCCATGATGATCGTTGCGGATGAGAAGCTTATCTATGTCCTGGAATTCATCGACCGTCGTGGCCTCGAACGCGAGATTGAGCGTCTGAGGCTCCGCACTAAGTCAGCGATCATTCCTGGCCAAACCGAAGCCAGCCGTGCCCTCGAAGTAGAACTGCGTCTGTACTTTGATGGCAAATTAGCCGAATTTCAAACTCCCTTGTTTCTATTGGGCTCGGATTTTCAAAAGCACGTATGGGAGGAACTTAAAAAAATTCCTCTCGGTGAAACACGGTCGTATTTGGAACGGGCCCGCGCTGTCAAACGTCCCCAAGCTTTTCGTGCGGTAGCTCAAGCCAACGGTGCCAATCAAATCGCTATCGTAATCCCCTGTCATCGCGTCATCAATGCTAGCGGTGCGATTGGTGGCTACGGGGGTGGCCTATCCCGCAAGAGATGGCTGCTCGACCATGAGGTTCAAATGCGATTAAAGGGGGTCGGTGGCAAAATACGCTGTTTTGGTGGGCAANNCTATCATGACCAAGAATGGGGAATTCCCGAGCACAATGATGAAAAACTATTCGAGATGCTCATTCTTGAAGGCGCTCAAGCCGGTTTAAGTTGGGAAACGATTCTGAAAAAACGAGAAGGCTATCGCAAAGCTTTTCATGAATTTGACCCAAAAAAAGTCGCTGCGATGAGCGATCGTGACTTAGAAGTGCTTTGCAAAGACCCAGCGATCATTCGTAACCGCTTAAAAATTTTTGGTGCCCGTCAAAATGCGCTGGCCTTCCTAAAAATTCAAAAAGAATTTGGCTCCTTCGAGCGCTACGTATGGGATTTTGTAGGAGGCAAACCCATAATCAATCACCGACAAAGTCTCAAAGAGATTCCAGCGACAACACCTGTAAGCGATGCGCTGTCAAAGGATCTTAAAAAACGAGGGATGACGTTTGTGGGATCGACCATCATCTATTCATTCATGCAGGCTGTCGGTTTGGTTAATGATCACATCAAGAGCTGCTGGCGATGCACACTTGTGCATCCACAAAATCCTTAGCAGGCTTAGAAAACAACTCTTTGTACCACTCACTCAACAAAGCGAGTTCGGCTGCAATGGAATGTCACTCGGAAATATTTTCTTATAAAAAGCGAAGTTTAGGCAGTGAAAAGCTATTTGGTAGGCGTAAGAATAGCGAATGTTTTTAGCTTACCTTTCGGTTCTTTCGCTATCTATTATACGAGGCTCTATCCAATGGAGACTGTCAATAGACCCGCTTTTTTGGCGATCTGCAAAAGCTCCTTATCCAAAGTTACAAAATTTATTTTTTCCGTTGCGGCGATCGCAAGATGAAGAGCATCGAGCGAGGAGNNGTGGGATGGGATATCAGAAGTTCTTTTGCCATTTTATAGCATTCCGGTTTGACACTCAAGATTCGGAAGTAGCCTTCTCGATGCTCCGAAAATAGATTGAGTATTCGCACCATATCTTTGGATTTTAGTTCCTTTCTTCGCATTTTTTTGGCCAGCACAGCAACAAATTCCACTTCCGTAAGAGTGCTTATAGACGGACCTGTGTGCCCTAATAAAAATTTTTCTGCACTAGCACTGTTTGCGTCCTGACAATAATATGCAGCAATGACATTTGTATCTACATAGCAGTGGTGACTCATCGCTTTTTTCTTTCTTGACGAATCATCTCACTGACGGCAATGCCATCGACATCAATCTCGTCTCGGAATTTTTTCAAGCTGGGTAGCTGTTTCTTTTGCGCAAGTACGTGAGGAACTATATGAGCAATAACGCGCCCCCTCCTTAAAATGAAGACTTCTTCGCCATTTTCAACTTGGTCTAACAGAGTACTGAAATTTTGCCGAGCCTCTTTTACACTTGCCTTTAACATAAAATCTCCAAGAGGTACACCCAATGTGTACACTAATCAAGCTGTTGAGTCAACCTTTGTTTCCGGGCTCTCAAAACTAGCGAATGTTTTTAATTTTCTTTTTCGATCACTGGAGAACTAGGCTCTCTCTAATTCAGATGTGCAATAATCGATGATCTTAAAAGGTGTTGCTCGGGTGTGAGCGAACTTATTAGGTAAGGCACTCAATAGGCTCTGAATCGCATTCCAACCACGAAACTTCCGCCTGTATACCGACTTTGTCTGTAATCGGTGACAACGACCGTACCCCCGACATCTTTACCTTTTACTTGGGTGTATCCCACCCGTGCAATGAGTGTTTCTGAGCTGTTTGTAAATGCGTAAATGTAACCAAAAATGATATCGCCTCCTACCTCTAAAACTTTGTAAGACAACTCAGCCCTCAACTCAACCTTTACGAGATCATCAACATGCTCGGAGTTTTCGGTCAGTGTTGTTCGTTTTTCGCCAACTAAATAAGCGACGCCTAAAAGTGGGATTAAGGGGCAGCCAGCTGCATGCTAG
>PLEQ01000269.1 GCA_003136475.1 Deltaproteobacteria bacterium | reverse complement strand
CAAAAAAATATAAGCTGCCATCGTTTGGCAGGCAACCACATCTTGCATCATCCTTAACCCCTCTATGCAGCTCGATCAAACTTTTCAAACCGCATTGCGTTCATGTGCTTGCGCGATTGTCGAAGAGGAATAACATCTTTGAGAGAATCGCTTAGCTTTTGAAACTCAGCTCTTGGATTAGGGGCCTGTAAAATCTTTTCAAATGACTTCATGATGCTTTCGAACTGGAGTTTGGTTCGAAAGGAACCGACCGTTACTAACGGTTGACCAGCACGACAAAGACTCTGCTGCTGAGGGTGGTAGAGAAGGGCATGGTCTAACAATAGGCTCAGGCTCAAGCTTCTGCAAGCGCCATCAACACCTTGTTGTGAGGCCCCCTTCCCCCAACCTTCATACTGCTTCCAGTCTTCTATAGCAACTTCAATTAGCCACCTAAAACTATAGGCTTGAATAATTTGTGATGTTAACCAAGTTNNTCGCCATCATATTTAAAAGCAATTACGAGTCTTTCTTTTCCCATAGCCTTAATCCACAACTTTTCTCTTATAACCAAAATTGTTTTCATTAGGTTTCCACGAAGTGTGACGAGCATTTTTGTAGATTTTATATGCGAAAAATACTCATTTAGAGTCATTTCCAGTCGTCCACATACAATTTTTTGATTGGAACGATACTGTGAAATATACTGTGATCTAGGATATAACACGCCTATTTCTTCGTCTGTCTTTTTGGATAAAAAAGCTGCGTCAGCGCTGATGGATCTTACTTTTAGAGTAAGAAAATCAGTTTTAAATTTTTTCACCAAGTCAGAAAATATTTCTCTTTTTGTTCGATACTCTAGGTTTTTTAATGGTTTCGGCGGTCGATTTTTTTTGACAATCTTTTCCTTCCGAAGTTTTTTATCATTCTCAAGCCATTCTTTAAAGAGAGGGTCGGGTCGATAAAATGCAAAAGACACCGGAAAAGTGATGTTGCGCGCTACAATTACAAGAAAAACAATATTTTGAGCAGAGATAAACCCACCACCGTTTTTATTTTTAACTTTATGGACACCATAAATATTTTTGGTCCCCTTTGATCGCTGACGGTCTGTGTCATCGCAACAGAGGTGGACTTCTTTTATATCGAACATTTTGATGAGAACTCGACCACTAGCCAGTTGCAATCGTTCCCAAATAAAACGCTTAGAATGATGAAGCATCCATGACAACGCCTTCGCCTTTATGCGTCCTCCGCTAGACCGCTCAAATTTTTCCCAAGACAGAACACCTGTTACAATCAATGCTGAAAGGCAAAGTGACAGCCAGTGTAATGCTTTGTTTGTTATCTGCAAATCAGAGGGTGTGGAAATCAGTTCCAACTCTTTTTTTACAGCTTTAAAATACAAGACAATCTCATCAAGCGGTTCGATCATCAACATAGCAATCCCTGAGTTATTTTTTTTAAGGGTACAGTAAAAAGATGATGAAAGATCTGCTCAATATTGACGCTCTTGGGTTTGATGATAAAATGGGCACGAAAGATGCGCAGCTAAAAGCTAGCAGTTGTCAAACAAATATACTGAGGGATTCGAGTATGAGTAATTTTTCTCACAATTCATCTTTCGATTTCCGAATTTTGTGAAAACTGATTTTATCTGTCTCGGAAGTCCAGAGATCAAGTCCTATCGCATTTTTCTGACTATTCATGAGGAATCGGATTTTTTCTCCATTATTCATTCCAAGAAAAGAATAGAAGAAGCCATCAGAGTAGGGACTCAAAACTACCCGTTCCTTACTGTCAAGCAAAAGCCCTTCAATCAACCCGTTATGCACGCTAACTTCCATCACGGGTTGATTATCTATACCATAAATTCCAGCAGCACTATCCAAAAGTTCCTTTGGAGTATCTATCTGTCTCATGTCTCCTTTGGGCAGAGTTGTTGTTCCTCCAGTGCTCAGCACAGAAAAACCGGTGATGTTTTTTGCAGGATCTAATTCAAAAAGGTTTTTTCCGCCTATCCCCGATGGGGGATCTACTAAATAATAATAATTGTCTTTGTCTAAAAATAACTCCATCAATCTTGCGTTGTAATTCATAAAAAGACTTTCACCATTCTTCGATATTTCGCAGAATGGGAGACCATTTCTAAAATATATGCCAGCTGCTTTTTCGAGAATTTGAGGAGAAATCGCTTGTGCATCTTTGGGTTTCACAAAATCAGTAAGCCTTGATTGTGGATCGAGTAAATTCTCGAGCACATCCCCCAAACTGTAATTATCGGTGTTGGTTAGGAGAATATAGGCAAAAGATCCATCTTCTGAAAAGCCATGATCTGTGAGGAAGCCTGCTGTATGACCTCCCCAACCAATCGTAGATTTGTTTCCGTATTGACGATAATGCCACAGCAAACCTAACTTGTGGCCTTTATCATCTTTGAAGTAGACTTTCTTGGCTTTCTGTATTCCTGCCCCTAAAGTGGAATTGGGTGGAGCAATCTGGCTTTCTAACCATATTTGCAGATCGTGAGCACTGCTGTACAAAGCACCTGCTGGTATCATTATATCGGGATAATACTCGTGAGACTTATCCAGTGCTTCTTCTCGGTTATTATGATGTCCGAGAGCCATGTGTTTTTTAAGTCGTTCTGGAGGAAGAAAAAAAGTGCTATCCATCTTCAATGGGTCAAGAATTCGTTCTTGAANNCACCAACTTTCTGCTTTTGTTTCCCAGCTTTTCTGGCAAGCAATTGTCCTAACAAACCTGTTCCAATATTTGAGTAAAGGTACGCGGTGCCAGGTTTCTCTGTAATCTTGATTGATCTAAGCCAATCATAGAATTGCTGCATACTATACTGCTTAAATTTTCCCTCTAAAACTGCTTCTGCAGGAGGATTCTCAGGTAAACCGGAAGTGTGAGTGGCCAAGTGCAGAAGAGTCATCTCCTTAGCATCATCTGGAAGGATTACATGTGGGGGAAGTAGATCGGCAACCTTGTCGTTCAACCCTATCTCTCCACGTTCAATCATCTCTCCGAAGAGGACACCGACAAAAGTTTTAGTGATGGAACCAACCTCAAAAATTGTATCGGCATCCGGTTTGACGTGACTACCCACACTGGTCTCACCAACCGCAATATCAAAGATTCTTTCAAATTGATGAGATGAACTTTGTTTATGTTGCGTGGGGTCTTCCATAAAACGAAGAAAAAGGCCAACTCCTTTTTTCAGGGTGTTTATGCGCCATTCTAAGTAAGCTTGAAGCTCACCCTTCTTTTTTTCAGCCATTATGTTGCCTGAAATATTTTTGTTCTGGAGCGAAGAAGTTTCACTCAGGCGTGGTGAATCCGACGATTTTTTTACTGAACTGCATGACGAAATAGAAGAACCTGCCATTAAGACCAAAAGAAGAAAGGGAGAGAACGTATTTCTCATAACGAGAGTCCTAATTTGAAAGTCATCGGAATTATCATTATACATAAAAAAATGGCATCAATCCAATCTTGAACTCGCTTTCGCTCGTACTGCTCAGGAGGGAGTTTGGACGGTTGGGACTCCCCCCTTCGCTTTGCAAACTACCTGGCCCTAAAGGACTCCTATTACCCTAAAGGACCAGGTCTCATTTTTACCTCCGGTGGGTTTGATGAAAGATCTGCTTAATATTAACTCACTTGGATTTGATAAAAAAATGGGCACAGATATGTGCAGTTAAAAGCTAGCAGTTGTCAAACAAAATAAACTGGGGATTCGAGTTTTAGGAACTTTTGGATCGTAATGCCACTGGCAACGTAGAAGTGTTCTGAATCTGTTTTGAGAGTCTTTGGCCAGCACTTCTTGCTATTATGTCTGGCGATAACCCATCGAGACTAGCTATGAGCACCTACACTTTCACTCTCATGAGTATCTTCCTGCTTTTATGAAGGCGGGATTTATACAGACCGCCATTATTTTTTGCACTGACCTTCTTTTGGCAAATCCCGTTCCCGATCCCGTTCCCATTTTCATTTTTGGTTAGAGTTTAAACTCTCTAAAAGTAGGTGAGGGGTCCTGCTCCCCCCTATCTGACTATTAATATGAATATATAAACGTCTACTAAATGACTATAGAGGGGTAAAATCCCGATATAGTGCAATATAGTCATTTAGTTACAAAATATAGAGGGGGACGAAACCTCCCGATTAGGGGGACGAAACCTCCCGATTAGGGGGACGAAACCTCCCGATTAGGGGGATGAAACCTCCCGATTAGGGGGATGAAACCTCCCGATTAGGGCGATAAAATCTGCTCAGAATAGTAGCGTTGAGACCTCCGCGATTGGGACGAAACTGCTCGTGATTGGGAGTAGAAGATTGGTGAATTAACTTTGGCGGTAATCAACTCTGGGAGTTAGAAACGGGTGCAAACCTAGGCTAGACAAGTATGAACTTTGCCTTCCCGAACAAAAGTTCTTTCGGAGTGCATCACGCCAGATTTGATCAAATTATCGACAGCTTTTTTAACTCGTTTAAGAGCTTCCTTTTTGTCAAAGGTATCGTCGATAGCTAATAGCTTCTTACATTTTTCAACTGTTACAGTCATCTCTTTTACAGAGTGAGAGCTGTAGAACAAATAAAATGCGGAGCTGTCTCCTTTAAGCAATCGTGATTTTGATTTATCAAAAGACGTATAAGCATGAAGTCTGTAGAAAGTGATCATAAAATGATTAAATTCTAAGATCATTCGGCAATCTCTTCCCTGACCAATTATTTGGATGTCGTTTATCAGGGGTCCCATCCAACGATTTCCTTTCGCATTTCGGAAATCGAAGGACATACGGACTAAGCGGCTCAACTGCCTTTTCAATTTATTGACTGCGTCGCCACATTCAGAGAGCTGACTCAGTCTCACCATTTCCTTCAAACTAATCTTTAAGGTTAAACCCTTTCCCCCAGCCTTGTGATTTAAAGCCAGTTCTTTCAATAAGACAGCATACAATTTCTTGTCTTCGTGGTCGCAAATGGGACCTGTGATCGTAAGACTATCGCCTTCCACCCATACATCCCGGTAAAAGACAGGCTCCTTACGGTCTAAGTCAACTTCGAGTCCTTCATCATTGATGATTGTAAGTTCTTTTCTTTTTTGAGTCGAAACTACTTCAAACGCAGGATTTCTAGTCAACCAGGTCATGATCTGTTGTTCATCGTTGCCATGTGCTAAAATNNATTCTTGGCGACACTGAGTCTCGAAGTAATTCGCTTACCAACCAGTTCCGACAGTTTCTTCCCGTCTAGGCTCAGCTCCCTATTATCACAGTGGTTAGAGATCAGAATAGTAATTTTATTGGCTGTATACCGATGGTCAATAATTTCAAAAAGTAGTTTAGCCTCCATCTGTGTCAATTTCTCTTGGCCCAATTCATCGAGCACAAGAAAGTCGACAGCCCGCAATTTTCCAAGCATTTGCTGAATATCAAATTCAGCACCGTCCTTCAAAGATTTGGCATCAAAACTATATGCTGCCGAGCAGCGTTTTTTTTCTACCACACTATAGGTGGGTAAATACAAGGCACTACTCTCTAGAGTTCCTTGTAAGTAGCTCATGAGTAAAAAAACGGCAGTATGAGTTTTACCAGCACCTACTCCACCAAAAAAGAAAAGCATCTTATNNATAAGTTCCTCTTTCCAGTGAAGAACTTCCTGCTGATAGAAGTCATCCTTTAAGGCACCGATATAGAGGTTGGGAATTCGGGCTTCATTCAGGAGCTTAGGCTTCATTCTCGCCTGCTCAAAAACCTTCCGCCTATTTTCAAACTCAGTAAGCTCTTGTTCCTCTTTCGGTTCAAAAAAGTCGTCTGGCGAGTCGTCATGAAAGGAGTGCATAGGCTCTAAGGATCGAATGCACGAGCATGGCTCCGCCTTAATAA
>PLEQ01000126.1 GCA_003136475.1 Deltaproteobacteria bacterium | reverse complement strand
CATCAGGGTCTTGACTGGCTGGCGGCAAATAATCAAAACCAACCTTCATCTTGGCTCCGCTTACAATCCCAGAGGCATCAATGAGCGCCGCACCCAAAGCTGGCAAACTGCTGCTAACATGAGCGAGGATCGTTGCATCCTCTAAGTCAAAAGCTGCAGAACCCATTTCACCTTGGACTTCATAAACATCCCCAATAGTCTGCTCAAGACGTTCTTTAAAATCCTGAGTGTCTAGCCCTTTCAAATCATAAAGAAGAACCTTATCACAGGCAGGGTAAACTTGACCGAAACGGGTGTGGGCATCTGCAAAACCCAGATGTCTAATTTTGAAAGACTTTAGATCCAGGTCTTTGACTTCACGCAGATGAATCATGAACTCGGGAGCAAAAAACTCGCTCGGAATATTGATATTCTTAACTCCGTGCACTTTGTGACCCATCAACACAGTCAGATCATATGAAAACTGGGATTTATAGGCACCCTTAGCACCCACACTGCTATCTAAGACACCAACCTTAAGTTCCAATTTGCCTCGGAGAATAAGCGAAGAGGTGCGATGGCGGTTTCTGTCCAGCTGGTATTTTGCATTTTCACCTTGAGGATCGCGTCCAAAACCAATCACAGTTACGAAAAATGACAAGAAACCGGCGAAAAGAAAACTCTTACGCATCTTTTATCCTTCACTAGAATTTAATGGATTGCATTGGCATCTATTCTAGCAAGAGGCGGAGGGCGTAAGGCAAGCCCTTTTGCCTAGAAACCTGTAAAGTCGAGGCAAGCTTGCGTGAGGGTTCGGAGACCAAACCCGGAAGCACCACTTGTGGGATAACCGGAAGCCTTGCAGTCCCAAGCTGTTCCAGCAATATCGAGATGCGCCCACGAGGTCTCACCCACAAAACCTTTTAGAAAAATGCTCGCAACACACGCTTTAGCACCTGTCGCATCGACCGACGTATTTTTGTAGTCGGCGACGGTCGATTTGAGTTCCTTTTCCAATTCAGGCCACATGGGTAATTGCCAAAGAGGCTCACCCATTTTTTCAGAAACTTTGAGCAAGTGATTCGCAAGCGCTTGCGAATTCGCAAAGAGGCCGGAACCCGCGTGTCCGAGCGCGGTGATAACCACACCCGTTAGGGTGGCGGCATCCACCATAAACTCTGGCTTGTAACGGGTCGCGGCATAGTGGAGTAAATCCGCTAAAACAAGGCGCCCTTCAGCATCGGTGTTGATAATTTCAATGGTCTTGCCGTTCATGGCCTGCACGATATCACCAGGACGCGTTGCATTATCAAACGGCATGTTTTCGACGGCACCAATAATGCACACGACATTCGTTGGCGGCTGTATTTGACTGAGAACGTAGGCTGCACCGAGTACGGCTGCTCCCCCCGCCATATCGTACTTCATTTGCTCCATACCGGAGGGTGATTTCAAACTGAGTCCCCCGGAATCAAAAGTCAGTCCTTTGCCTAGCAAGGCAATCGTTTTGGACGTATCCTTCCCTTTGACTTCAAGGACGATGAGTTTCGGGTCGACCTTGGTACCTTTCGCAACACTCGCGAAGGAGCCCATACCCAAGGCTTGGATTTCGCTTCTACCCTTAATTTCACAGGCTATACCTAGTTCATCAGCCACCTGCGAAGCGATCTCTGCAAATTTTTCCGAATTCAGCCAATTAGCTGGCGCATCGCTAATCATACGCACAAGAGCGTTGGCTTGAGCCATAATGCGATATTTTTTTTCGACGTCCGGTTTGGCTTCATAACCTAGAAACGCCATACGTTTTGGCAGGCTAAATTTTTCCTCCATCGCCCCCTTAAACGATTCTAGCGAGTAGAAACTTTGTACAAGCCCATCCCACACATTGAGAACGTTCAGTTCCTTGCTTGCACATATTACGACAGCTTCAACACTCAGATTCCGAAGAAAATTTGCCGCATCAGCCCCGAGTTGCCTGGCTTTTTGGACATTGTTGACACGTAAGGAACTTATGGCCAGGAGTATATAGGAGGAGCCTTGCAGGGAGAGGAGGAGGGGGCCAGCTTGGGGCCGCCAGCCTAACTGCGAGCCGTGCTCCTTCAGAGCTTTGCGAAGCTCTGGACTCAGGCCAGGTGCATCCAATTCATATTTTTCGGGTCTCGTAGAGTCAGCATGCACGCCAATGATGTGGTGAGCACCCGAATTTGGCTCTTGTGTGTACTGAAAACGCGCACTGCCGATCCAGGAATAAACCGCGGGCAAAAGATCTCGCCATTGCCCTTGTGACCTTTTTTCCAAAGCCCCCTCCGTAACNNATTGTATTTACCTTTTAAATATCTACATGCCGGAGAAGTTTCGGTACAAGTGAATTTTGCTATCCGTAAAATCAGCAGGACACATCTGTCAGTGTATGTTGGTTTCTGATCTATGAACCTAACGCGAAAGGAGAGTCATCATGAGCAAGATTTCTTACATCAAGGCTAGGGAAATTCTTGATTCACGTGGATATCCGACAGTGGAAGTCGATATCGGAACCGAAGATCACTGCTTTGGACGGGCTGCTATTCCATCAGGCGCCTCGACCGGACAGTATGAGGCCTGCGAGTTACGCGACAATGACAAAAATCGCTTTTCGGGTAAGGGGGTCAGCAAAGCTGTCAGCAACGTCAACAATGTTATCGGCCCTCGCTTGATCGGAGCGGATTGCTGCGAGCAAAATTTAGTCGACAAAATCATGATCGATCTCGATGGTACGGCTAATAAGACCAATTTGGGAGCCAATGCGATCCTGGGAGTCTCGCTTGCCTGTATGAAGGCTGCGGCAGAGTACTGTGCATTACCCCTGTATCGCTACATTGGCGGCGCCAATGTCTCCCGCCTGCCCGTCCCTCTGATCAATGTTATCAACGGCGGCGCCCATGCTGATAACAACCTAGATTTTCAAGAATTTATGCTTGTACCAGTAGGGGCCAAGTCTTTTCGCGAGGGCTTACGCTGGTGCAGTGAGACTTTCCACAAGCTCAAAAATATTCTTAAGGATAAAAAACTCAGCACTGCGGTTGGCGACGAAGGAGGTTTTGCCCCCAATCTCAAAACCAATGAGGAAGCTCTGTCGCTTCTTGTCGATGCCATCCAATCTGCCGGCTTTACACCGGGTCGGGATATCAGCCTCGCTTTGGATACGGCTGCTAGCGAATTCTATGAAAAGGGCAGCTATCACCTCAAGAGCGAGAATAAAAAATATACCAACCAAGAGTTTGTCGCAGTCCTCACGAAGCTAGCCGGCCAGTATCCCCTCGTATCTATCGAAGATGGCCTGGATGAGAATGACTGGGAGGGATTTGCGCTGCTTACCGCAGCTTTGGGTAAAAAGGTGCAGATTGTGGGCGATGATATTTTTGTAACCAATACGGATCGCTTGCGAGAAGGCATTGCCAAGGCCACTGCGAATTCCATTTTAATTAAACCCAACCAGATTGGTACAATATCCGAAACTCTGCGCTGTATCGAACTCGCAAAAAGAGCTGGTTTCACCGCCATTATCTCCCATCGCTCCGGCGAGACAGAAGATGTCACTATTGCGGATCTTGCTGTGGGAACGGGAGTTGGGCAGATAAAAACCGGCTCGATGAGCCGCACCGACCGGATTTGCAAGTACAATCAATTATTGCGCATCGAAGAGGAACTTGGAGGTCAGGCAGAATACCGATGGTCAAGATTCTAAAAGCTTCTTTGCTCGGGCTTGCAACTTTCACCGTATTAGGCTGCGAACAGTTTTCCACCCAGTCGCCAAAAGTCTCAGAAATGGTGGCTAATTCAGTGGGGGCTTACCGATTAGAACAGACACCTGTTCGCAAATCCCTGCTCTTTCTAACCGACGCCCCACACCCTATGAATTCCCCCCGCCAACAAGAGGTACGGGACTATATTGTAAAAGAGCTGCAAGCACTCAATCTGGAATCTTCGGTGCAGAGCTTCACAGCACCGACTCCCAATAAAGATGCCGAACTCATGCTAGCCCCTCCGACCATTAGCAAACAAGGTTTCAACCTCACCGCTCGGCTCAAGCTCGTCGAACACCCCAGCTGCGTGGTCGCCCTATCCTCACATTATGATACGAAGGATATAGCCAATTTTCCCTACGTGGGAGCCAATGATAGTGCGTCATCCTCGATACTCTTGCTAGATCTGGCCCGCTTCCTTATGAACGTGAAAGACTCGCTGAAACTGCGCTGTGATATTCAGTTGATTTGGTTTGATGGCGAAGAAGCAACACTACCTGATTGGAATCAAGGGCTGCAACAGCACCCCGCGCATATTGTGGATAATACTTACGGTAGTCGCTTCTTTGCCACAAAGCTGCAGACTTGCTCCTGCTCACAAAGCGTCATATGCCAGACTATGCAAGACACCGAAGTTCCATTCCTAGCCCTCGTTCTGCTGGATATGGTTGGCTACAAAGATCTCAAACTTACCCCCGATCAAAATTCCCACCCGCATTTGACCGATCTCTTCTTTGAAGCCAGTGAGTTCCTTGCCAAACGCCATCTCATCGTTGGCAATCCGCAGGCCGTCGTCGATGATCATCTGCCGCTTAAGGAACGGGGCGTCCCGGTCCTCGACATCATCGATTTCAACCACTTGGATCTTTGGCATACCCCTCTTGATCGAGCGGAAACCGTCTCCTTCGACAGCCTTGAGATCTCAGGAAAACTGGCGCTTTTTATCATCTTGAGCATAGCCGAAGAGCCCGCAGAACTGTTCGCGTCTGGAGCTGATGCCTGTTTGAAAAACTCCAATTCTTTAGAATAAGGATAGCTAAATGATCCGTGCCATTTTCAACCAAAAAGGCGGTGTGGGCAAAACCTCTATCACCTGTAATCTTGCTTCCTCCTTTGCAAAAATGGGTCGTAAAGTTCTCGTTATCGACCTGGATCCGCAGTCCAATTCCAGTCAGTATCTGCTTGGTGCCGGCTTCAATACGATCAATCGTTCCATAGCGCATTTTTTTGCAGACGTGCTTTCCCTCAAGATTTTTAAGGACTCCTTGCGAGAAATCATGCAGGTCACACCGTTTNNCGCGAGACCTTGAAAAAATGGAAGCTTTCGACGAAATATTAATCGACACACCCCCCAACCTTAATTTTTTTAGTATGAGTGCTTTGATTGGAGCGGACTCTGTGCTAGTTCCATTCGATTGCGACGCCTTTAGTGTAAAAGCGATCCACCAAGTCTTAAATATAGTTGACGACGTAAGCGACGATCACAACGCAAACTTGCGGGTAGAGGGGGTCATTATCAATCAGTTTCAAAGCCAGGCCAAATTACCCCGAGAGCTCGTAGACTCGCTCACGCAACAAGGATTACCCATTTTGGCCCCCTATCTATCCTACTCAATCGCTATGAAAGAAAGTCATGAACGCGGTCGCCCTTTGGTTTATATACATCCCAAGCACAAACTCTCTCTTGAGTTTCAGAATCTCGCCAATAATTTATGTTAATATCAGGCTGTTATCTGAAAACTCTGGCGGCGAGCTTGGCTTGATTGCAGATTAAAAAGGAATTCAGCAACAAAGCTCGGTGCTATAATTTATATAAGGTATCGCGCCCTATTGACGGGCTCTAGGACAAATGAGGCCTGATCGTTGTCGGATCTCCTTTTAAAGTTTGATAAAAATATTGAAAAACTCTCACATGTTAGGAAGACAAAAATATGAGTGGAATTGTAATAAGCCAGAAAGTGGCTATCCTTATCGATGGTAATAACATCGAACGCAGTCTGCATTCGATTACGGATGACGAAGGAGTCATGCTCAACTTCGATTCGATCGTGCCGCGCTTGCTCGAAACGCGAGAACTCACCCGACTGATCTATTTTAGAGAAGGCAAAGCGATTTCTTCCAAACTCGCAGAACGCCTGCACAAACATTATTATGGATCGGTTATTCCGTGTCACAAGTCTGCGGACATTCCGCTAAGCATTATGGCTACCCAATTAGCCGCAAAAGTGGACACGATTATTATTATGTCCGGTGATGCCGATTATATCGAACTGGTTCGACATTTGAAGTCGGAAGGCGTCCGTGTTGAAATTGCTTCGGTGGCTGAAACGACCGCAAACATCCTGATCGAGGAATGCCATTTTTTCCACCCGCTCAAACAAGATGACTGGTATTCGCTCTCCTATGGCGCCAAAAAGAAAGGGCCAAGTGATTCAAGACAACGGTCTCATCGCTAAGCGAGAGACACGCTCATGATTGCATCCCTTGACTTGCGCCTTAGCTTCCTAAAAGCCTTTGGTCGGTTAGAAATCCAGAATCTCAGTAATTTAGTTCAAGCAGAGATCCAAAGAGCTACCCATAACACACTCGGTAGCTTGCTAACGCGCTACCTGAGCTTTGAGCTTGTTTATTGTCTAAAAAAATACCAAGCCTGGCTCGGAAACCCGCTCTTTCAGCACTTGCTCGTCCACCACCTAGCCAATGACTTCAAAATAAACTTAGGGAGCGCCGAAGCCATTCTCACCTCTATCTTAAAAACGCAAGATCTGGTGACCACCGACAATTTAGATTATCTCGATGAAAGAAATTTCCTGCTCTACTTGATTGTAAATGTTCTCAATTGTCGTAATCCCGACTTGCTGAGCGATGAAATAGGCCTGGGATCGGGTCTGCTCAACTTGATTCGTGACGCGCTCAAAGTCACTACGTCACAAGAAATCTTCCTGTTTGCTCCTACCCTGACCTCGCAATCCTTAAGCGTACTCCATGAATTGGCTGAGGAGTATCGCAAAAACCGCTCCATCGCTAGCATCTACCAAATCTTTTTCGCCTTATTTGCGACCCCAGATGCCTTAAAAATTTTCGATCGAAAACAGCTAGCGATGAATCTCTTCGCAGTTCTACTGCACTTAGGCATCAGAAAACAAATGAGTTACGTGGAATTCCGTGAGAAGCTCGATGCTATACATCACGATCTAGGCCGGCACTGGGAGATGCTGCTCGATTTTCTCAAACGCAACA
Organism: Deltaproteobacteria bacterium; assembly: GCA_003136475.1. Taxonomy (GTDB): domain Bacteria; phylum Bdellovibrionota_B; class Oligoflexia; order Oligoflexales; family Bog-1112; genus BOG-1112. Next base: position 11,742 of record PLEQ01000126.1, on the reverse strand, counting down.
TATTCATCTTTGAGCCGCACTCTTCAGCGCAAAAAATGTCTTCCCCACGCTTGCACCTCAGCTTCATCGGGCATGAGCTCACGGCAGAAGCTTTTGCGTCACGACAGCAAAAGGAAGTCCTGCGACCTGAAAGGTTCTATTCCCTACATCCAACCTGGCAACTCACCCTCATCCATTCCTGGCCGGCAGAGAGGCTGCCTGAATTGTGGACATGCATTCAACTTGGCCATTACCTTCCTCCTCCAGCCATTGCTGCAATTTACGAAAGGTTCAAACACCTTGCTCAGACTGAGACTTGGCGAACGTGGCTTGAAAAGACGGCCAGTTTTGCTGGCCGTCTTGAAGCGAGAAGCTTTACAGATCCCACAAAAACTGCTAGTTCTTCCACAAAGATCCAAACATTTAGGCTCTAGCAGTGGGACAACTAACGATGCTGATTGATGAACTGACACCCCTCTTTCGCAACAAAGGTTTTGTTAGAAAAGTTAGAAACTCTGGCTTAGATCTTCAAANNCTTCTCGTTCACTACTCGCGATTTTTACAGTTTCAAAAAAATGGCCTGCAGAATGCTACTTTTAAGATTAAAGATACGTGTCGTATCGATAATGGACGGATTGTTCCCTATACTGCGCTAGCCAATTTTCCGAAAGACAGTTCCGGCATCGTTAGTTTTATTCCGGCTGCTGGTTCATCAACACGGTATATTCAACCTCTTTACGATTTATTGCGCTCCGGAGAAAACCCATCTGGAAATTTGGATGCCCTCGATAAGCAACACTGGCTTTTACCAACTCAGCTCGGTGAGAAGCCTGAATGTCTTTCGTTAGAAAATCTTCTCACCCTACCCAAAGGACTCTTTCCTTGCGTTCGGGAAGGCCATACTTTTCTTCAATTAAAAATCCTCGAGCAGAAGGCCTTAGGAAATATCACGAAAACCGTCTGCGTTGTGCCCAAGGGAGCCACCAACTCTTTTGCCTCTCTCTTGCGAACTTTTGCCAGTTCCGAAGAAGACGTCCTTTTCATGGAACAGGGCCCGCAGCTTTCGACACTCCGTCTTGAACGCTTTGGTACCCCATTAAATCACGACGGGGACATTTCCTTCGCACCGGCTGGACACGGTTCACTCATTCGCTTGTTTCCAGAGATAAAAAATCACTTTCCGGATTTGGATATTCTCTTCATTCGCAACATCGACAACGTTATTGGTTGTAAGCAAGACAATATTCTCGCTAGCCAAGCTTTCCTGGGCACCCATCGCTTTGTCCTGGACTGCCTTAAGACTATTCGTCAGGCCCTCGCTCAAAAACATTTAGAAGAGGCTTATTTGCAAGGCCTGCGCGTTCTCGAAAGGTTCCCATTACGTAAGCTTGAGAGTGAAGAACAGAGATTTTTAGACTCGATTGCTCAGGACCAAGAGAAGTCGCTGTGGTCCATACTTTTGACTCTGTTTCAAACTCCACTGTGGCTTTGCCGCAACTCTCTCAAGCTTCTAACGCTTTTTCAAAGGCCATTGAATTTTTTAGCTCAGGTACCCAACCTTGGCAAAGATAGAGGGGGAACACCTGTGATTATCGACAGGCCACAAGGGACGCAAACCATCTGTCTCGAAATCCCGCATATGACGACAGAAGATCAAGAACTGTTTCTCAATCCGCAAATTGCGACCCATTTTAACCCAGTTTTTGCGGCAATTGAGCTTGTACCACAACTTACAAACTATAAACTTGATGATAATCCATACTGGATATTTGCAGAGAAGCGATGGCAGGGGCACGTGGTTTACTATCATGAGTCTTTGCTTTACGAAATCCTAGGCAATAGCGAGATGTCAAACTTAATGTTTCTTGAACTGCCACGAAGTATCTTTAATCCGCACAAAACGCTGGATGATACCAAGGGTCGTAGCCTAGAACACTGGATGTGAGGATAGAGTGCAAAAAACCGTTATTATACTCAACCCAGCAGCTGCGGGAGGCCGTGCCGCTCAACACTTTAAACGTATCAAGGACAAGATCGATTTTCTTTTTCCAAACGTTCCCATCAGTATTTCCGAGCGACCGGGGCATGTCAGAGACCTCGCTCGTCAATTTGCTCATGATGGTATAGAACAAATTATCGGTGCCGGTGGTGATGGGACTTTTAATCAGATTGTTAACGGCATTTTTGAAAATGGTATAGCGCTCAACCCAGATCTTGTGCTGGGAACTCTTCCCATCGGCTCCGGAAGCGATTTCATTCGAAGCCTGGGCATCTCCACTTCGCTTGGAGATGCTCTGTCGATCTTGCAACGTGGAAAGATCGCGTTGATCGATGTCGGCCGTGTCAGTCTTCAAGCTTACGACGGCTCTGCTAAAGATCACCTTTTTCTCAACATTCTTTCTTGCGGTCTCAGCGCCGACATTGCCCTTCGTGTCAATCAATCCTCGGCTTGGGGTGGTCCCTTCTTTCGCTACTTACGTAACTCCATTGCAGGCATTGTCACTTTTCAGTCGCACACAAACCATCTGCACTACAACGGGAACGGGACGCAATACAAAGGTCCTTTCACACTCCTCGCAGTTGCCAATGGGCGTTTTTTTGGTGGTGGAATGTTCGTCGCGCCTCAGGCGCAAATCGATGATGGCAAGTTTCAGATCGTACTGATTAAAGATATGCCTAAGCTCACGCTCTTGGCTCGTTTTCCATCAATTTATAAAGGAGAGCATCTCAATTTGGCAGAAACACTCACCTGTCAAAATGAGCAGATCGAGGCTAGTGCAAGCCAACGCGTCAATGTCGAAACCGATGGTGAATCGATCGGGGTTCTACCCATGCGTGTGCAATGTCTTAAAAAGGTACTCAAGGTGATCGTCGGAAATTTTTAGCTGGGAACTTCGGTAACTAGCTTCCATGCTTTCATATCAAGAGAGGACACCAGTTGGGTGGCGACCTCAGACTTGGCTAACCACAGTCCCTCCTTAAGTAGGCGGGACTTCCGCCAGTGAGCTTGCCATGTCACAGAAAAGACGTCCACTTTGAGACGATGCTTGGTAATGGTGTGTTGAAAGGTGCCAAGATAGCGTTCACCTGGCAAACTAAAGTCCTCGCCGTCAATTCTAAACTGCTCTTGATCGGAAAGCTCCGTTACAAAACCGGGCGTGCACTTTAGAAACTTGGCATTTTGACAGCGCTTAAAAAGTCCAAAGCGCTGAGCCTTTTTTAGAATATGGATTCGAACTTGCAAGTTTTCGGCTTGCGCGCGTGTCTTGGCCTGCGGTGCAAGATGCGTACTTTGGCGCGCATACGCGAGACAGATTTTCTGCAGTGGACAAATCTTACAGGCTGGACTTTGAGGTCGACAGATTTTCTGCCCAAGTTCCATAAGAGCCTGGTTGTAAGATCCAGGGTCACTGGCGCAGATCAGCGTACGCGCTAGCGTCATGAGAATTTTCTTCAGTTCCCGATCATCCGATGCGCGCCGTATATCAAAAATGCGAGAGAGGACCCGAATGACGTTGCCATCGAGCACCGGCTCAGGTTCGTCTAAGGTGATGCTGCTCAAAGCTGCTGCGGTGTACTCTCCCACACCAGGTATTTTTAACCACTCTGCGTAAGTTTGTGGCCAAGCAATTGTGTCACCGGGTGAGGCTTCCAGAACTTGCTGCATACCTTTATGTAAATTTGAAAAACGCCTGTAATAACCGAGGCCCTGCACCTCACGCTTGATTTGCGCCTCCGAAGCTAGTACCAGCGCTTCGATTTTAGGAAAACGCTTTATAAAACTGTCATATTTAGGGATTACTGCAGCGAGGGTAGTTTGTTGCAACATAATCTCGCTGATCCAAACAAAATAAGGATCCCGAAACTGCTGCCAAAGGAGGCGCCAAGAGTGCGCCTCTTTGTTAACGCTATACCAAGCGAGAACGCGCTGCTGCAGCTCCTCTTTTGCGAAATGGGGAGAAAGGGAATGAAGTTTATCCATTAACACGTTCGAGCTAGGTATCTGATTTCTGGCCGGTTTGCGTCAGCTTCTTCTTTGTCTTGCGCCTAGTTTTGCCTTTTGCCAGCTTGCCTTTGGCAGAACCCTTCTTCTTCATGGCGCTAGCTTTCTTTTTGATACCTTTTTCAATCTTATCGATATCAATACCAGCTTTTTTGACGTTCTTACGCAATTCCTCGACAAAAGTATGATAGTTACACTCGATTTTTTTGAGTTTTGCTGTCAGAACTTTTTTCAGTTCCGTCTTTGTCTGCTCAATATTGCTTTTCAAATCAATCTTTTTTATCTTATCAAGAAGATCATTACCTTCTTTTTGAACACTATCCTGCAATTTACTAATGTCACTCTGAATCCGCGCGATCAGTTTCTTCATCACTTCCCTCCATGCTNNCTTTTACGGCTAGCTAGGCATTCGGTCAATGCTATTCTCACTCGTAGGAATAGACCCCACTTTTTGTTTTGCGTCCAAGTCTTCCAGCATGAACATACTGAATGAGAAGCGGACACGGACGATATTTGGAATCGCCAAAACCATTGTGCAGTACCGTCATTATGGCCAAGCATGTATCGAGACCTATAAGGTCTGCTAGCTGCAGAGGCCCCATGGGTTGATTGGTGCCTAACTTCATTCCGGTATCGATTTCCTCCGGGCTAGCGAGGCCTTCCATTAAGGCGAAAAAAGCTTCATTGATCATCGGCATCAGAATACGATTCACAATGAATCCAGGATAATCTTTGCTACTAACGGGCTCGCGAGCTATGGCTTTAACAAACCCCATAATCCGATCATTGGTTTCTTTATGAGTCTGCAGCCCAGGAATCACTTCAACCAACTTCATAAGTGGCACCGGGTTCATAAAATGGACACCGATCCCCCGCTGGGGCAATTTTAACACTGAAGACAGTTTAGTAATAGATATCGAAGAGGTATTGGAAGCAATGACACAGTCCTTGGAAACCACATCTTCCACCTGGCGAAGAACACGTTTTTTCAAGTCTTCTTTCTCATCGACAGCTTCAATAACCAGATCACTTTCAACCAAACTTGCATAATCTTCAGTGTAGACGATCAAGGATGCGATATTATCTTTTGCGCTAGAGCTGATTTTTCCCTTCTCTAAAAGCTTGGAAGCGGATTGCCGAATCGAGTCCTTGGCGTTATCCAGTTGTGAGCGCTTGATATCCACTAAGCTGATAGCATGACCAAAGCTGGCACAGACCTGCGCAATTCCCGATCCCATTTGCCCCGCGCCAATAATACCAATTTTGCGAAAAAAAACTGTACTCATAAATTTCCTTTCCGACGGACTTACAAAAGGGCACGACCTTTCGGTCGTACCTTTTTGTGCCCACAAGTGTATGTCAATTCAATTTGCTTGGAAAGGTAAAGAAGGTTTCAGAAAGAGGCTTGCCTACAGAAAAAACGGAGAGAAACTCCTACGAGCTAAGCAGGAGGAAGAAAGCAAACCAACACCTGAACACACACTACACTTTGTTGTGTGGACCTTCTGGCCTCTAAAATCCACCGGATGGACACAATTATAACCGATACTTTCCGAGAGAACCAAGACCTAAGAAAGGAAATTAGAGAAGACCGACCGCAGGAAAGCGCTGTGGATATCTTTCACTCATCATCTTGTAAATTAGCTCAACGATGTCAGCAAGATTCGGCTTCGAGAAATAATCACCGTCGGAACCGTACGGAGAACGATGAGCTTTCGCTGACAAAGTGCGGGGCGGAGCATCCAAAAATTCGTAGGCTTTCTGCGTCTCTAAAACTTCCTGCATCATATAAGCCGTCGCGCCGCCAGGCACATCTTCGTCCAGAAACAAAATCGCGTTGGTTTTCATGACCGAAGTTAAAATTATTTGCTGACGGTCAAAAGGCAGCAGGGTTTGAACATCGATAAGTTCCACACTGATGGACATTTTTGCAAGTTCTTGAATTGCCGATTGTGCCAAGGCCACGCAAGCACCGTAGGTGACGAGACTTATATCCTGTCCCTCAACGAGAACTTCACAGAGTCCGAGCGGCACGGTGTAGGCACCCAAATTACTTGGCACGCGCTCCTTGACACGGTAGCCATTCAAAACTTCAATGACCAAGGCAGGGTCTTCACCAGCAAAAATGGTTTGATACATCCCAGCAGCCTGAGTGCAATTGCGAGGTACGCAAATATGGAGACCTCGCAGCGAGCCCAGAAGCATGCTCATCGGGGAACCGGTATGCCAGATCCCTTCTAAACGATGCCCCTTCGTCCGCACGACGACTGGCGCCAATTGTCCTCCCGCCGTTCGGTAGTGCAAACTTGCGAGATCGTCGCTCATCCCTTGCAAGGCAAAGATCAAATAATCCAGGTATTGAATATCGACAACTGGCCTAAGGCCCCGCATGGCAGCACCCATGCCTTGGCCGAAAATAGTCATCTCCCGTATACCGGTATCGGTAACGCGAAAATCACCAAAAGTTTTCCAGAGCCCCTCAAATTCTAAATTGACTCCTCCGAGTTGCCCGACATCTTCACCGACAATGAAGACTCGGGGATCCTGCGCGAGCTTGATCTCAAAAAACTTTTGGATGATCTGCCGGCCATCGAGACGCTGCGCGTCGTGAGAATAAGACGGCGCTATAGCTTCAACCGTCAGCGGTGAGCGATGCCTGGTATAAAGACTGGAACTATAAGTCTCCTCACAGCGCCTGCGATATTTATCGACAAAGTTATCCAGGCTCCCCCTTTCGGGAAGCAAGCCTTGATGATGGACCTTAAGCAGCGTCATACGCGCAAATGTGTCAATTTGACGCCTCAGCAGACCACCCGAGCTACTGAGCTGGGCTTTTAAAGATTGCAGAAGCTCGGTACTCAACGTGTCCGGAAATTGCTGAAGACTCTCTTGCAGCTCAATTTTTTCTGCCAAGATCGCAGCTTGGTAGACATCCCATGCCGCTTGTCGTTCTTTTTCCACAAACTGAGCGGCTTCAGCTTCAATAGCCACTAAGGTCGAAGCCTCGATGCCTACCTTGCTCAGCAAGCATTCACGCATCTGCTTGATGCAGTCGATCGACTCTTCGTAATCAAGCCGCTCTTGAGTCTTATAGCGCTCATGACTCCCGCTGGTGGAATGCCCTTGCGGTTGAGTCATGTGCGTAACATGGATCACACACGGCGCATGAGTTTCACGACACTTTGCAATCGCCTTAGCATAGACTTGGACAAGAGCGTCGTAGTCATAACCTCGCACTGTGTAGAGATCGATACCTTTGAGTTGGCCCTGACTTGCAAAACCTTCTAAGACCGCAGACAAACTTCCTTTGGTCATTTGGAATTCATTCGGCACCGATATCCCATAGCCATCGTCCCAAATCGACAAAGCCATCGGGATTTGCAAAACACCAGCAGCATTCACAGCTTCCCAAAAAACGCCTTCGGCAGCGGCAGCATTGCCTATAGTGCCGAATGCGACTTCGTTTCCATCCTGTGAAAACTGACTGCGACCTTGCCAATTTTTAAGTTCCCGTGCGTTTCGATAAAGCTTCGAAGCATAAGCCAGACCCACGAGACGCGCCATTTGACCAGCCGTTGGAGAGATATCACTCGAAGTGTTGAACATCTCCGTCTGATTAAGCCAATTCCCATGTCGGTCAATATAGCGCGTCGCGAAATGGCAGTTCATCTGCCGTCCACCGGAGGCCGGCTCTCTCTCTAAGGATGGGTCAGCATACAGCTGGGCAAAGAACTCTCGCACCGATGTGGTTCCAAGCGCCAGCATCACCGTTTGATCACGATAATACCCTGAGCGCCAATCACCTTTACGAAAAGCTCTTGCCATCGCAAGTTGCGCCAACTCCTTGCCATCACCAAAAATACCAAACTTAGCTTTGCCATTGAGAACTTCTTTGCGACCCAGCAAACTTGTCTGCCGACTGATCACGGCTAAACGATAGTCCTGGAGAATTTCATCGCGACTCACCGCCGACAAGGCCACCTGCTCCATACCTGGCTTACTCACGCTCTCTCCTTGGCTTAGTCACTCTCACGTTGGAAATACACAACCGTCACCCCATCACCACCTTCTTGGGGAGAACCTGGAAAGAATTCTATGTCGTAGGGACTATCCTTTGCGAGAGCATTACGAATGGCTTGCTTGAGGGTCTGCGTGCCATGCCCGTGAATAAGCAGGACGGCGTACTCCCCGCGCATAACAGCAGCATCCAAAAATCGCCAGGTTTTTTCCATCGCATCTTCAACCGTCAAGCCCCGCAAATCAAGACTGTTCGTGCCGGTCGGGATCACCAAGAGCCGAGCTTTTGTTTCACCTGTGCGAACAGTGGTTTCCTTGGGCTTTTTCCGATATTGCAAAAGCTTGTTGGGCTTCGCGGCTTCACTGCGTGAGACGATTCGCAATTCCTGAACGGAGACCTTAAATTTTAACGATCCGATCTCGACTTCAATTTTTTCAGATGCCGTCTTACCTTTGCGCAGTATCTTACCCATTTTCTTGAAACGACTCACATAGACATGATCACCCTTTTTTAATTTATCCAGAACCACGGCTTCGCCCGGCTGTTTCTCTTGCACAAGATGGTCTTTGCCAAGGCGTGTCAAACCTTTTTTGAGCTCACCCAAAGTCTCGGTCAATTCTTTTTTACTGGGGTTGATATCATCCGATTTCTTGACGCTTTTGAGGGTGCTTTCAAATTTTTCACGAAGTTGGAGAAGTTCCTCTTCATATTGCTCAATGACTTTTTCGGCCAAATCATGGCGACGCTTTTTAAGCAGCTCAACCTCATGGGCCCAGCGTAATTTTTCTTCCTCAGCCTTACGGATCTTCACGTCTGCTTCTTCAATTTTTTCTTCGTACTGAGCCGCTTGCTGCAAGAGTTTGGCAATGGCGTTCTCGAAGGTCGAAACTTCCTTACCCCGCAAATCATGGGCACGACGGATAATCAGGGATGGAATGCCGACTTGTTCCGCAACTTCGATCCCAAAACTGAGACCTGGTAAATCGACATTCAACTTGTAGGTAGGGTGATAGCCCTCGCGATAGCCCATGGCGCCACTACGGAAACGGGGGTTGTTCAGGGCTAAAATCTTCAAACTATCGAAGTGAGTTGTGGCAATGACCCAAGCTCCTCGTTCCGCAAGGTGCTCCAACATGGACTGGGCAAGTGCGGCACCAGTGTGCGGTTCCGTTCCCACACAAATCTCATCAAGAAAAATCAAATCGGCCGGGCCGGCATGCTGGAGTATCGGTTTGAGCCCCATCAGGTGACCCGAAAATGTTGAGAGTTGGGCCCCGAGATCCTGAGTATCGCCCATTTCAATAAACATGTTTTCAAAAAGATAGACTTCAGATTCAGCTCCCACCGACGGCATCAAACCAGCCGCAACCATCATATGAACCATGGCTACGGTTTTTAAAATGACTGTCTTGCCTCCGGCGTTCGGTCCAGAAATCACTAAGCAATTCTGTCCTTCATGCACCTCAATGTCGTTTGCGACGACCCGCCCACTGTCTCCTAAGCGCAGAAATGGATGCACGGCCTCCTTCAAATTAAGCAGAGGTTTGTCACTGAGTTTGATGGGCCCAGCATCCAGCTTATAGGCCAACTGGGCTTCCGCAAAGAGCAGGTCTAACGCAATAAGTTCGGCATAGTTTTCTTTGATCGCTTCGCTTTCGCGAGCAACCGCTTGGCTAAGCTCGCGCAAGATCCGAAAGACCTCGATACGCTCGGACATGTCCAACTCTTTAAGATTTTGATTTTGAGCGCGAATCGATGCCGGCTCTATATAGAGAGTCTGACCACTCGCTGACGTGTCGATGATGGTTCCGGGTACACGTCCTCTACCATCGAGCTTAATAGGCACGACATAACGGTCTTCCCGCATCGTGATAAAATCATCTTGGAGGTACTGAGCAAACTCCGTTTCCTTGCTAATGCTCGATAGCAAATCTTCAATTCTTTTGCGAAGACCGCGTTTCTGCGAGCGAATACGCGCAAGCTCAGGCGTGGCATCGTCACGTACAGCACCTGCTTCATCGATTGCTATAGAAATTGCTCGCAGCAATTCGGGAAGGGGATGCAAGCGGCCTTGCACAAGCATAAGCGTCGAGCACGTCGACGAAAAATCTCTTGCAAAAGCGGAGACACGAACGGTTGTTTGGAGAAGGCTCAAAATGATTGTGAACTGTTCCCCCTCCAAGACCTGCCCGATAGACAATTGCTTCAGTACGGAATAAATTGGACGTATTTCTCCAATCGCAGGCAGCGTACCCAGTCGAATCAACCCTAATAAGGGATCGACTAAGTCCCACCGCGCCTTGACCGCATCGCGTTTGAGATTCGGACGCAGCTCAAAACTCCGAGACTTGCCCTCCTCTGTTTGACAAAAGTCCGCGAGATACTTTAAAAGAATTTGCCACTCTAATTTTTCAATTAACTTTGCGCTCATTTTTCCATCATCCCCAGCGAGAGCAAAGGCTCGAACGCATGAAGTTCCTGTGCTATTTTTTATGAAAGGTGTTCAAATTTTCCATATATACTCATATTTGGAAAGCCTAATCATCGCGAAAGGATCTTTTTTGTCTATAACTATTTCCCAGATTCTTATCTCCCCTCTGACTTGGATCTTTTTTGTTTTCGGCACGGTCCTTGGAAGCTTTTTCAACGTCTGTATTTACCGAATACCACGGGAAATTTTTTGGCAGTCCAATCGTTCCATCTGCCCGCACTGTGGTACGCAAATTCCGTCCTGGCTCAACATCCCTATTCTAAGCTTCCTTGCCTTGCGGGGTAAAACACGCTGCTGTGGCGAAAAAATCCCGCGTTACTATCCCTGGGTCGAACTGTTCTCGGGTCTACTCGTAGCGTATCTTTATTGGCGATTTCCATTTTTCGAAAAAGCCCTACTACCCTTACTCAAGACCGATACCAACACTCTTATACGCTTCACCCATGCGCTAATTTTCACCTCGCTACTGCTCATCTGTTCCGTTATAGACATGCAACATATGATAATTCCCGATGTAATCAGCTTGCCCATGGTTCTGCTGACACCGCTCGTCGTCCTCATTCATCCCGATTTGACGTGGCAAAGTGCGCTTTGGGGCGTCCTCCTAGGTGGCGGTGGAGTTTATGCCATCGCCTGGCTTTATTTAGCTGTGCGAGGGCGCGAAGGCATAGGAATGGGAGATGCCAAACTCCTCGCTGCGATCGGCGGCTGGTTGGGTTGTCAAGCCCTCATACCAACCTTACTCTTTGGTTCTATTAGCGGATCCTGCATAGGCATAGGTTTGATGATCGGCAAGCGCCGCATGAATTTTCAACAAGAAATCCCCTTCGGTCCCTTTCTGGCGCTGGGCGCCGCACTCTATCTCATCGCTCCCATTCACTGGCTAGAAGTCCTGGCTAAAATCCATGGGCTTTTTTTTAGAAGCCCAGCTATGCCATGAGCCCAAATTGCAAAAATCTGGAAGACTATGCCGAACGCCTCTTTGCCCAGCGCTCTCTCCCAGATCTCCATCGCACTCTTAACGAAATCCTATCGGAATTTTTAAAGAATGATCTCCAGGATGAGATCCCCTGGTTAACCAGCATCTACACTCGCGAATGCTATTGGCGTGAAAGAAGCGCCCAACTCGAAAAGGGACTTTTTCTCGACCAACTCACTGGTCTCTTCAACGCCCGCTTTCTCGAAGAGACTTTGCACCGCGAATTACAAAGTGCCGAACGCCACCAAACTGAGCTCAGCATTCTACTTATC
>PLEQ01000008.1 GCA_003136475.1 Deltaproteobacteria bacterium | reverse complement strand
AAATATATGAAAACTAAAGATAAATTGGAATTATTAGGATTTACATTGTTTTGTATAGTAGCTGCTACGATTTTACTGTTTGTTTTGAGTTCTTGTGCTCACGTACCAATTACCTGCGATGCTTACTGTGGTTCTCGGGGTGGCGTTTGTAGAAATATAGAAAAAGGATACAGTATATACAATACTGCCACCGGAAGATCCGAAGAAGAGCCCACTAGATTTGTCTGCGAATACCGTTGGTGAATTATTATAAAAATATTGTCACNNGGTAACCTATGTCCAAAATAAATTTACTAATAAATTTGCAGGCTTACAACGACCTTAATCCTTCAAATTCTCCAAATCGTTCACTTTTCAATTGGACTAGACAACTAAACTCTTTCCCGGTGGAAAATCCCACTGGCGAGTCTATATCTTTGGCCCCTGGACAATCTATTTCCATGTTCAGCGGGATGAGGGTTTTAACGCAAGACAGTACAACCGAATACTCTATAGCTCCCGTGGCCAATAGTACCACTCTTTACACTCTAATGTGGTCTGGCGGTACGGCGCCTAATTTTAGAATTCCTAGGGTTACGGGCGCTGACGCTACTTCTGGAATAAATGTTACTGTAAATGGTCCTTTAGCCACTTTTTCTTCTGCTCCTAATACCTTTGCATCTTATTGTAATATTATCGCTGGTACCTCTACTAGTGTCACCATTACGGCTGTAAACGCTGGCACTATTGGGAATTCTGTAAATCTATCCTTTAATGGCAGTACTTCAATTAACACCGCTATTACTAATTGGAATACGGCCAACCCTTCTAATACTATTGCATTGACTTTGGGGGATGGCACTCAAATTCCTTCTAATTTGGCGATTGCCACTTTGGCTGGCGGTATTTCTTATACCNNCAGTTTTACAGTGGCCCTACCAACCGCAACCGCAGAAGGCCCGATTGTTTTGGGCTCTGGGTTTGCATCTCAGGTGCAAATCTTTAGCTCTGGAACGGTACAGGTTGGCGATACCCTTGCGGTATCATCTGGATTCTCATCTGTTAGTTTTGGGGACTACGAAATTACCCAAGTAGCGTCCAATTACATAACTTTCTCAAGCGCTAATGCTTTGCCCACCCAAGGGCCTATAATGACTGAAGTAGTGATTTATAGCGATGCTAAAAGAATGATCTACATCGAAGCAGATCAGGCCGTACAATTGACTATTAACGGGGTTTTAACTGATTCTATAGAGCCATTCATATCTAGTTGTGGATGTTTTAGACAGCCCGGATTATTCCTAAGAACTTCAACTATTTACTCACTTTCCATCTCAAATCCTGGCATAGTTCCTGCAAGAGTATTTCTGGCAGCCTGCGAATGAAATTGTGATATAAGGATATCATGTCAGATCAAAATCCAAAAGATATAATTATCGATCCCGTGGTTATTGAGAGATTCTCTCATGGAATCCAGAGTTCTACTCATAATGTAGCTTTTACTCTAAGCGATGAAACTCCTTTGAATAAATCTGAACAAATGTCGCCTCTACTTAAAGCCTTGAATAAGATTCAAGGTGCGGCAGAAGTTAATGCTCCTAGGCTTGCTTTTACAGAAAATCCTTCGCCTAATACATCCTACCTTGGTCTATATAAAGCTAAAAAGGGATTACTTCCGGACGAAGTGATTAAATTAATCCGAACTACAGATGAATTGATTCCTGCCATTTTACGCGCTAGGGGATCAATGTTATCCCTATTTGGCCATTTGAGAAAGGATAGATTTGATATTGGCGTAGAAGTTTCTATTAAACCTGAAATCTATAAGGTATTAACTACCGAACAACTCGAAAAAGCTACCAAAAGAATTAAGAGATTTGAACAAATTCTATTAAATTGTGGTCATACAGACGGACTTGAAAATAAAGATAAGATGACCTTAGTCGATTGGTTTTATATTCAAGCCTATAATGGACTTTCATTCGCAAGATTCGCAGATGATATCATCTACGATAGATCTTCTTTGCCAGATGAAAATGGAAAATACCCATTCAATCGCTTTAGGCCNNATACGTAGGAAACTCGATAAGAGAGATTGCTATTGGTATGTTAGAAGGTCTTTCTGGCGAAAAATTAAAATTAGATATTCAAAAATTTAAAGAATATCAATATGCGTGGTTACAAGTGATTGATGGACAGCCTCGTCAGGCTTTTACTTCAGACGAATTGTTGGTTTATACTTTATTCCCAAGTACTGACGTAGAGCATAATGGTTACGGCGTAAGTCCTATTGATACGGTGATTTCCAGTGTTACAACCCATATTTCCATCGTAACTTATGAACGCTTATACTTCCAAAACGGCAGAGCTTCCAAGGGAATGCTCGTAATTAAGTCGGATGAAGTTGATGAAGCAGTTTTAAATGGTTTGAAATTGCAATTTAATGCTTCAATCAATAGTGTAAATAATGCCNNACCACTATTTGGTATCGGCAAAGAAGATGAAATCGATTGGATTTCTACTGCTGATAATGCTAATAATGACGATTTTCATTACATGTACGATCAGACTTGTAGAAATATATTATCTGCTTTTTCAATGTCCCCCGACGAACTCCCCGGTTATGGACATCTATCTAAGGGGAGTAATAGCCAGACCCTCTCTGAATCAAATTCAGAGTTTAAGCTTACCGCAGCAAGAGATACTGGATTAAGACCATTAATCANNAAATTAAGTTCTCGGGTTTGGACGCTCAATCGCCAGAACAAGAATCTACTAGATTACAACAAAAAATGCCAATTGATATGACTTATGATGAGGTCATGAAAGAGGTAGATAAGAACGCCATAGGAGAGTCTTTCGGTGGCAACTTACCATTCAACGAAAGAATTAGACTAATTTTTGATGGTTATCTAACCGCCGGAGAAGTTAAGGGCAGGTTTATGGGCGATGCATTTGCTGCCATAGACCCCTTAATGCGATATAAAAGAGATGCGTTTTGGATTCAGTATATCCAGCTATTACAAGCAATGAACCCCAATGCAGTAAAAGCTCATGTAGCTACTAGGCCGCCAGAACTTTTAATGGAAATTTATAAAATGAACTTACAGGATATCCTGGACGAGGAATAATTTATGGGAAATGAACAAATTTGGAAAACTAAATACCAAGACCTTAAGATGAAATTTATCAATGCTGTAGATAATGCCTTTCGTATGGGTATGGAACAGGGTCTTTTCCAGGCACAGATCCAACAAGTTCAAGATCAGCAAATGCAGGCTCAAGTTCAACAAGGACAGGCATCTCCAGCTCAATCTGGTGGATCAACCGACGTAAACGGAAATGAAATAGGCCAAGCTGCCGATACTAAGG
>PLEQ01000260.1 GCA_003136475.1 Deltaproteobacteria bacterium | reverse complement strand
CGCCGCTCCATCCGTTGACTCAATTTACGCACCCAATCTCGAAATGTATCGTCGTTCATTGAAATGAAATTGACTTTATATGCGCGATTATATTGGTGAATTGTGCCGCCAGAATATCCGTGGATATAGCATAAAACTTCGCATCTAGTCAGCATAATTGACTCCCTTGATAACCCGACCGAGATAGCCCGACCGAGCGCCCCTGTAAATAATCCGCTGGAATTCGTGCTGATATCTATAGTCGTCTATTTCCATAGGACGTATTGATATAACACATTGTTTTCCATCGACCGACCTAAATTCCCAAACGGTGATCATAATTTACGCCTCATCCGTCCGAAACATATCCGCTGGCAGAGTATAGGCCGTAACTGCATCGCCCTGAGAGTCAAGGTCACCGCACGGGCCCGAACCGTCGGCCATGACATAACATGGACTAGTGTTATTGCACTGAACGGTTATAGTGCTCCATTCGACACACACAATATCCGTTTCAGTATTATAGGTCAGGGCGAAATTTCCAGATTTTCCAGTATTATCAATGGAATACTGTCCGTTATCGTCTTTAACCCATGCGCCGAGTAGAAATGAATGCGAGTCAACTTCAGCACATTGTGTCTCTTCTTCCATCAATGAATCAATTTCCAAGTCGTCTAGTCCAGGATTATCGACTTTAAGTCTAGACTCCGTTTCAGCTAAATAGTCCTCCCATGACAAGTCAATGCCGTCATTCAAGCAGTCTTGAAATAGGTCGTCATATAGACTTGAAGCGTTAACCACGCCGACCCTGGCAATAGAACGGTTACGAATGATACCGGAACTAGTGATTAGTGTGTCGTTATTCATATCAAAACTCCTGATGGATATAGATACACTCGAAACCATTATTGTTAGCGTCGTTAATAGCCGCTTCCAATTCGTGCTTCGAAGGGTTTAATAGATGGATACCCTGTTTAGATTTAACCTTTTCGCTGTATTCCGGAACATAGTGGATTCGAATGTTACAGTATTCCGCCATGCGGCATAGTTCAGTTAGATTGAAGGAATAATCTTGGTTACGTTGCATTTGACGCTCCGTTTGATATGTGTTAGCTTCATTATCCCGCATATCGTCATTAGTCAATTGTTTCGACATATTAGGCGACCTTTCGATATAGGGTCACATACACTTGAAACTGACCCATATCGCTGATACCAGCATAAATAGGTCCGCTATTAGAGTCAAGTAGGTCTTGCATACGCTTCAAGGCCTGATTTTTAGTCAAAGCCATTTCGCCCGGAGCGCCGAAACCCGACGAATCGCAAAATAGTGTGTCAATTTCCTCATAGCCGTTTAAATCAATACCATCGACGTCCCGTGCTTTGAATAGGTCGCCCGATTCGTTGACTTGGACAAGTAAATCACTAGATTTAACGCATTGTTTACAATATACTTCACATTCGTTGACAACTACAAACGACATGGCGCCATACTGCTCCGAGTCATGCGCACCACCACACTCTTCGCAGGAAACGGTGTTAATCTCATAAAGATCAGCGATATCATCAGGCATATCGATAATTGGAGCAAGTAGGTCGCCCGTTTCATACATAACGCCATGAATGGTTTCCTTGTGCGTCCATTGTACGTTTTCCAAACCCTTAGTACCATCGACGGTTTCAACTACACAATAGCCGTTAAAACCACGAATCATTCCATTGGAGTCAATTTCCTGGAAAATATGGGTATCGCCTCTAGAATTCGTGCCGATATAGTTTTTAGAGTTAATCATATACGTTCTCCTTAAGTTAAAGACTAAATGATTTACTAAAAGCGTGCAAGTGTGTCAGAAAAGATTATTTAATTTAACCTATTCCATCCAATCAATGAGCCTTCCCAATACTGCACGGTGTGGTTATCCAGGTATACTTTTAATAGGTTACCGCTATACCCTACTACACGTACGACATTGAGAGATTGGGATTGATAATGAGCTTTGATTGAATTGGGCAGGATAATTTCTTTAGACATAAGTACCTCCGATTAGCCCGAAATAAGTAGGCTATGAATACGTTTCATATTTTTAGAATTTAGGTAAATAACCTGACCGTATTGATTATAGGTATTTCCTGCAATGCCATAACGCTTGATAAGTTCAGCAATTGTTACTTGCGCTTGAATTGTTTACGTATTTCGTCTCTAGACCGCTGAACGTCATTCCATGGCCTATCTGAGGGATAGATAAAACAATGTGCAGCTGTCATAGTCGCTATTAAGGGAAGGCTAGGTATCGTGCTAAAATGAAAAACCGATTCATTGTTAGAATCTAGCCTAATTAGCAAGTCAATAAATTCTTTACGATTCATATTAATCCTTTCGTGTCAGAAAAGACCTAGATAACTTCGAAAAATAGAATGATAACGCCAAGATAACTCACAACATACAAATATTCAATCATATCAATCCCTTTCAAGGTAAATCTTAGATAGGCTATTAGCGTTAGTTCGATTAGTAAACACATCGGCTAACAAAGTGTTTGGAATAAACCTAACTCTCGTTTGCCTAATTTCGTGCTCATGACTATAAGTAACTGCAATGGCGGTACCACACTGTTATACAGTTAACTATGTGATATTACTAGTAGTGTGTCACAATATACCTGTCTAAGACTTGTTAAATGTATAAAAGTTCTTCAATCTTGATATTGAGGAGTGTGTTTAAAACGTATAAACAGCTCCTCAACTCTAATATATGCGATATGGCTGAATTCCATAGCGCTCCAAAAATCAATCATCTCTCGCCTTGCTCGATTCTGTCGCTGCAGGGCTTTTGTGCGTCCAGATTCTTTATTAGAGCTTATTAGAGATGAACACCACAATCACTTGATTATGGCACACTCATTGACCCCTTGACCCCATTGACCTAATCCGTCCCATATATCCCCTTTATGGGACATGACGTCCATACGGTCTATAGACCGCGGTCTATAGACCAGTTATAGACCAGCGACACGAATCGGTCTATAGATCCCGAACTTATTGGTTCGCCCTATAAGACGCCCTACAGCCTTAGTCATGCATCGACCCTAGCCGTGCCATACTAAGCGCGCCTAGGTCAACTGTGTGCGTGGCACACTATATAAATACGGCGCGTGGTTTAATTCGTTTAGGCCTGTCTCCCTTATGTACACGTACCTATGTGTCACCGTGCCGAAATACGCTCTACGAATTGACAGCAAAAGGATGGTAAATCAAGGAGTTGAGAGATCCCAACCATAAACCGGTGATTAACCTATTAGGTCGAACTTCACCCCCATATAGTCAGACATGAGATTATGCCCAAAAACAAAAAATTTTCCGGAACCCGTAGCCCCAAATCGACTTAAATTTTTCTAAAATTTTTAGCCTTTCCAATCTTACTATTAAGGAGAATTTCAAATGATCAATGAATGGAAAAATGAAGAAATACAATATCTTATAGATAATAGAAATATAATGACGGTAACCGAACTATCAGAAAAATTAATTAGATCTATAGGATCTATTCAAGGCAAAATAGCTCAATTAGGCTTGAAAAAGCAATCAATGGTTTCCATAGGAACTACTGTTAATAAAATGACAATTTTAAGTTTATCACAAGAAGGTCTACTAGAATGTCGGTGTAAATGTGGCAAAACAATAAAAGTAACTAAAGCACGTTTATATGGTCCAAATGCGATCAAATCCTGTGGATGTCATAAAAAAGTGGCTAAACAATTAGTCGATATTAAAACCGTGTCTCCTGATCTCTATTCTTATAGATTCTTATATGCCAGATATTTAAATAACGCCAAAGTAAGTCACAATCCATTTACCTTGACTTTTGAGGAATTTATAAAAATTGTGAAACAGAATTGCACTTATTGTGGCATAGAACCTAGATCCTTTAATGCCGTTTCAAAACAAAAGAAGTTGACAGAGGAACAAAAACACCAGTATTCTATATATGCCAATGGAGTGGATAGAATTGACAGTAATGTTGGCTATACGGTCTCAAATACGGTTCCGGCTTGCAAAGAATGTAATTATGCCAAAAGATCTATGACATTATCTGAATGGTATGCTTATTTAGATCGTATTTATAAATTTAGAACACTTAAAGTATGATATAACGCATCTGAGGTAATTATGGAATCTGTAATGCAACGAATCGAACAAAAGGTCATTGAAGCCATCGCCCAATTCAAGAAGCCAACTTACGTCCTCGTAGGCAAAGCTGAATGGGCTCAACTCAATCAAAAGACTATTCCTAAAGATGATGTTATTGAATTAGCAGATTCTCAAGAAGATTCTCAAGTTTTGAAGGTATGGCTTCTTGAATGTGTAGTAGATATCCGTAAAAGTAAACATAACTCCTATTTGAGGGTTATTTAATTTATGCAATTCATTACAGAGCATCCGTTTCTCTTCTATTGGCTTCTTGGCTGTCCCATCACCGCCCTAGAGTTGGTCCTATATCAAACTAATATCCAGAAAGCTCTACAAGCCATTAAGGAAGAAACTCTGGCTGGATATGATATGACGACATACAAACTGCTGGTAACTTTGGGCCTTATGATCGCGCCATTCCTGTGGCCCGTGACCATTGCCCGTATTCTATTTGGATTTTGAAAGGACCTATATGACCAAACAAGCCGTCTCCGAAATGATCGGATGGGCTTTGAGTTGTCGTCAATCACGGAATTATTGGAGATCTAAATGAAAAAACTGTATAAAAGTATTCTTGGGATACAGTACATGCAAGATCCAAATACTCCTCATGTGTGGGAGTTTAAAATTCGACTCTATGATCCTTCACGGGAATTAGAATCATTTTTTAATAGATTTATAAAAAAAGTACAAAGATATCAATATGATTTGAGAAAACAACGTCCTTATTTTTAACGGATAACGATTAACCGTGGTCGCTCCGCTCTCTTCGAATTAAGGCTTGACCTTTCCGGTTTTTGTGATATTCTATTCCCATGAGTTACGTAGAACACTGCGATCAACATGGCCAATACCACGGTGAATATTGTGGGGAATGCGTTGAGGCTATGCAGGTAGAAAACGCTCGCCTGCGTGAGGCGCTGGAAGAGATCACCAAAGTGACCGGTCCTACGTATGGTCTTGCCGCGAACACGATGTGTCATATTGCAGAAAAAGCATTAAATAGATCGCAACAATCCAACTACTGCTTTTCTGATGGTTGTAAAGATCCCAGTACTTGTATTTGTCGTTGCCATAATGATCTTGAATGCCCGGAGGGACTATGAGTTACGTATTTAAATTTGATCTAGGTGACAGAGTTTTTATTAAATCTCAAAACGTAGAGGGAATCATTGTTGGTAAGCGCTGGGACTCAAGCCGGGAAGCATTAACGATTGATTATGAAGTGTATTATGAATATGGATGCTGGGAAGACCATATGTATATGGGTAAGAAAAATACCTATATTCGCGTTTTAGAAAAGGATCTTCTTTCTTTGGATGAGGGTCATTGCGATGATCAATTTGCCGGTTATCGGTTTGATGATGAGCTTCCTCTGGAATCCAAACATGATATTTCATACTCAGATGATTGTATTGATGCCATTAATTATTTAGTAAATGGTATCAAGGTCGATATTTTAAGTACGGATAGTTCAGAAACCATTTCTATGAAAGTTAAGTTAAGTGTGGCAGCCCATATGAATTCTATACCTTTGGTGGTCGATGTTCCATCTTGCGATCATAAGTGGCTCCCATATGAAGGATTAACCCAGAGATTTGAGTATTGTGAGAAATGTGATGCGAAAAAGTCATGAACAAAACATTCTTTGCATCAGATAATCTTTTGGTACCCATCAATGAAGTAGATCCTAGAACATTAGGAGATCAATTTCCCAATTTCTATCGCAACTATATTTTGGTGAAAGCCCATCCAGGAGTTAACGCTGAAGATATTGTTAGCGAAGTCCGAGATATTGAAGACAGCAACGATATTATAATTTCAGAGAGGCCTTTAACTACTACGTTAACTGAGACAGGCGATTACGTGGTTGCCCTTACTTACAAAGGCTTTATCGAACTAGTAAATAAAATCGAAGGTAAGGCCAGACGCTCTGAACAGTATCAAGCAGTTGCAGATGAACTGATTTATTGGAGGAACAATAAATCATGACCGATGTCAACGAAGAATATTCACGCGAATATATGGAAAATGTACTGAAGAATAGTATAAGCTCTTTTATTGGGTCTTCAGTTACTGAAGTTACTCCCGAAATCATTAGGGAAATTCTTATAAAGCAAGTGGATCTCCTATATGCATCCGGGATCTTGGTGAATCCACGGCCACCAGATGTCGTCGTTAATTTGAATGGTAATAGGGTCGATGTAAAAATTTACTATCCTGATAGTAAAGAATTTGTCATTAATATCGAGGATTAAATGAATCACCCGCTCGCTTGGTTTTTTACTGGATGTATCTTTGCCGGAAGTCTTTCAGGATTATTTAGTTACATATATGGATTCAATAATGGGTATCGTGAAGGTAAAATTTTCATGAAAATGATGTTTGAATTCGATATAGAAGCCATGAAAATGGGCTATGAAGATCGATTAAAAAGACTATGAATTGGCTTTTAATCGCAGAAATATTCAGCGCCCTAGATGAAATGGTTAGGAAGCATGACTGGGACATGACATGTGGCGAGAATGGTTGGCTTGGTTGGCTCCCTAAGAGAATAGTGGAATGAAATCCGAAAGCATTGTCGATATTGTCGATAAATTAGTATCTAAAGTACATATTCATATGACTATGAACCGACCATATTGGACATTTGATAAAACATTGCTGTGGTTTAGTACAGAAAACCCACTCCTTGGGGGTTTGACTCCAGAATACATGATTTTTACTGGTCGTCATAAAAAGCTTGAGAAATTTATTGATAATTGCATCGAGGGAAATTTTCCATGAAATATCTTCCAGAGCCCGATTATATTCCAGGAGAAGGCATTAACGGATACGCTACATGTGTTACACCATATACCAGCAATAATTGGAAGAATGTGATAGCCACATATGGAGTACAAGTTCCCGAAATTATAGATATGACTATGGGGAAATCTAAATGTTTGGGCTGCGGTGTAGTGTATACTGGTTATCAACCACGTTGTACCCTATCTATCGTTTTTCATAGTCCCCCAGGATCATGGCATCCTACTCGTGGATATCATCCTAACTATCTACTTTTAAATAAATCTTGTGATGGAAGGTTGGATTGGGACTTGATGGAAAAATTTAGGTTACAGCAAGAATTTTTCTCGCTCCTAGATCAGATTAATTGTCTACCCAGTCTTGATTACGATCCTCTGTATAAGTTTTCATCACATTTCCCGCCAGGAGTGCCAGAAGCGCTTAGGACTAGACTTGTAGCTCAAGAAATAGAGTTCCAGGTACGAAATATTCAGAGGGCTCTTAGCGAGATTGCTACTAAAATGAACAATGCCGGAGCTTGTCTGAGCTTTAATTTTTAATTTGACTTAATACATTTATTTGGTATTATGACTGAATGATCGCTTTATTTGTATTGCTAGGATTTATTGGATTGTGCGTATACGCTTTTATAGCCGATAAGCGTGATGATAGGAAGCGGCATGAAAATTGCAAATACGAGTCTATTGGGTGGCTATATCAACAATTCCAATTACCAAAATTTTATGTGCATGTTTTGACTAAGACCGGTAAAGTGTATATTACCGAGCCATTCGAGCCCACTTCCAAAGTAGAATACTGGTATCGTGGTTGGCATGTGGTTAATTTTGATTCGCTTACCCAAGCAAAGGATAGAATTGAGAGGAGTATCAGTACTGGTCGTTTTTATAATCAATCTACTGAGACATTTATTCCGCTTTGTGAAATCGAATATATGCAGGCTAAAGAGTATTCTGAGAAGGAGAATAAGTAAATGAGAGGTCCCAAAAAGAATCAGGTCATCTTGGAGCATTCTCGCCACGTCAGCTTTGATTACCTCTGCAGGAAGGCATCCGAAGAGTTGGGCCGTACTGGTAAAGGATGGGTGAAGTTGGTAGCGTTCCTCGACACGGGGAATGAGCAGGGAACTATCAGCTATTGTTTTGAAGCCGATTCTGGTGACGCAGACTGAAACAGTCAAAGGGGAATCGGGAATGAAAACAACACAAGAGGTTGAGGAGGCACTAGATAAGTACTTCGCGAAGTTGCGCGGGTCCACTCCTACAACCGAGCAGGCTTTTCGCTCTGGTTTTTGGGTCGGGCTACTCGCGCAAAATTCGCCAGAGCCAGAAGAGACTGAGAAGGAATTAGTTAGATCTCCGGGTTATGCAGATGACCTAAATAATGAAAAGACTCAACTAACTCGTCCTGAACTGGAATGCGCTCACACGAACAAAGACTTCAAATCCATCAACAACGGGGAACGATATCGAGACAAGTTCTATCAATGCCGTAACTGCGGCGTTCGAATCGAACAATTTGAGAAGGGACGTACCGATGGCGAAAAATAAATATTGCGACTGCGGATACGAGACTTGCCTATATGAGATTCGTGGTACACTTGAGACTGATAACGCCCGCCTTCGCCGTCTTGTTGAGAAATGCCGAACCTATGTTGTGACTGGCCACAATCGAGATGGTGTTGTTAAGTCGCTCGCTCGCGATGCAATCCTACTAGCAAAACAGGCCCGGAAAGAATCCTCTAAATGACCAGAATAGAACGGTATGCAGAAAGAGTAGTAACCGCAGCAATAAGCATTGGCATCATTAATCCTGACCTTTCGGTTATCCGTAAAGCCGCATGGAAAGCGGTAGCTGCTGCTTTACGCGCTCAACAAAAATCAGTACGCGCCCGGAAAGAGAGAGTTAAATGACGTTTAAATCAATTTACAATCATAAATGGTTTCCAAGATTGTTCTATACAAAACCAGATGGCGGAAAAGAATCCGGAGTAACTGGATACTTTCTAATAGAATGGAAGCCTATTTTTTCACTTGGCGTACTTCATTTTAAGAAAGGTTCTAGAGAAGCCTTTCATAGTCATGCCTTTAATGCGGTGACTTTCTGGCTAAAAGGTAGTGTGACCGAGGTTAAACATCCTACAGATGTATGCAGAAATTTCACCGCAAGTCTAAAGCCAAAGTTTACGTCTAGGGACAACTTCCATAAGGTTATTGCTCACACGGATACATACGCTCTTACTTTCCGAGGGCCGTGGATGGATTATTGGTATGAGTTTAAACAAGGAAGCTATCTGACTCTTACACATGGGAGAAAGGTTTTATCTTCAGATACCCGGAAAGAATCGGCCAAATGAAACTATCGAAGAGCGAACTAAAGTATGCAGTCAGAAGGATGCGAAAACTTGTCAACAGTCTCGAATACCCGGTGCTACCTGGATTCCCCCATATTGATGGCGAACCTGCAATAGAGAAAAGCGCTATGGAGGCCGGTGTATATCTCGGTATTGAGCTTGGTTTGAAATTTGCGGATAAAAGAAAAAATACAAAACGAGAAAAATCCTCTAAATGAAACATCCCATTCCTATAAAGAATGAATTTATTGAGGTATGGTGGCTCAATCAGTGGATACGAGTTCGTTATGATGGTTGGGAACCTGTAACAGAATATGATTTCCGTCAGCCCATTTGCGATGGCGGATATCGTATTCTGTACCACGTTACACCTTTTCATACGATTTCAGGAAAACCGTGCTCACAATGGCGAGATGTCCACCATACAAGAGTACGTCCAATCCGGAAAGCCAAAACCAAATGAAAGTTTTATTTTTAGATTTTGATGGCGTCTTAAATTCTCATCAGTCGGCTACATTTTGGCATTCCCATAGGGATCAGAGTAAGTGGGAAAATGAAATGTACGCCGATTGGAAAGGCTCCTTAAAAGAATACATTGCACAAGAATTCTGTCCTATTGCCCTTTCCAACATGGAAGCTCTCATGGGCCGCATTCCAGATCTAAAGATTGTAGTTTCTTCCACTTGGCGTTTTGGGGAAACCGTACAGACTCTCAAGAAAATCCTCTGGCCTGCTAAATTGGTAGCTGATGCAATTATTGATGTGACTCCTGCCATTTATAAAGAAGGCAATGAAGTTCCACGAGGACTAGAAATTCAGGCATGGTTAGATAAACATCCAGAAGTTACCAGCTTTGTAATCGTAGATGATGACGACGATATGGAACATCTTAAGGACAGACTCGTTAATACCTCAGCACTACATGGTTTTCAGTACAAAGATATGCTTACCGCAGCCCGTATGTTAGATGCTGAACAAGAATACGACGTTCATTTATTTTAGGAGACAATATGTACATAATTCCATCGGAATTCCTTCAAACGTTGCCTGAAGACTTCAAGAAATTGGTTGAATCTAATCCAAAGTTTAAATATGCCAAATTCGTACTTTTGGTATCAGACGATACTTATACTGAAGTTTTCCATAATGTGAGTAGAGCAGAAGCCAATATCCTTATAGATCTTAGTAAGTCCAAGGTGTTAAATGGGACCAGTAATGGGCGAGGACACGGCGCCATAATGGATTAAAGTAAAACATTGACATATTTTATATTTCTGGTATAGTGTTTTTAAGCGAACTCGATGACGTGTGTAATCGATAGTAGCATGTTCCTGTAGCCCCTAAAGGACTGGCAACACGGCCGAACCCCTTAAAGGAATAGCGCAGGGTTAATTGATGGGCTCGGAGTAGGCACGAGCGTAAGTTAGACATATTCGTGCAGCGGGTTAGGGTGAGGCCTTAATAATCTCACATAAAACTGAAACCCGGTAGCCAATGATATGTTAACCCATCTTTTTATAGGAGTGTATATGAAGTATCTATTTCTCATAGTTTTTTTGACAGGATGCAAACCTATTTGGGACGTTTCTACGCCCGAACCTAAATTTAGAAAAGGGCAAGAAGTCAAATACAAAGTGTCTAAGTTTTATAGCCTAGTTTGTTCTGGAAAAGGAACAGTAAGCTCTCTCTTAACTTGTTGGGATGGGTGCCAATACGAGATTATTCCTTCTGAATTCTCATGTCATGGTTCTATTATTGTAAAAGAAGAAGATCTGGAATGAAACAATTTGAAAAACCAAAAAAAAGAACTGACCAGGAAGTAGAGGATAATTGGAACTCTACCTGGAAAGACATTCTTCTAGATAAAAATGGAAATGTTAATGTCGAGCAACTCAAGCTTGAACTGATGGACTATTCTGATCTTTTTCATAGAATGTGCAATCTGACACACGAACTCACTGATGGTATGCTTTCTTACGCAACATATCCGGTTAAAACTATTTTACAAGTACATGAAGACTGTTTAGAAAGACAATCGGAATATGTAGTAGAGGAAGATAAAAAAATAGGCCTATGTTCTTTATGCGGAAGAGATTTTGATGAAACCTAAATGGATTTTCGTAAAAACTTGGGGTAGAGCTTCTCATTCGGGAAGCGCAAATCACCTCTCCATTACTTGGGGATGGCTACCTTCTAGTCGAAATTATAAAACTACTACTCATTTTGGCATTGAGTTAAAAATCAACAACATCGCATATGGATTCGGTATTTATAGATGTATTCCATGGGAGACGACAAATGAAGTATCCAGTAGTAATTACTAGTTTAGCCATGCGCTTCTATAAGTTCAATGGTTGGACTGAGGAAGACCTAACCCCGTATCTTACTGGTAAACTCATCCTCAGGGGCTTTGGAGAAGGTGAATTACAGGACCAGTATTGGATTCTCGATCATCATATCGGGAGCCATCTAGATGTTAAAAAAATGCTTGACGATGAGGTCATTGGTGAGTTACTTTGTAAAGAACAGTACGGAGAGCTTCGTGGAATGACGGATCTAGAGATCCTTAACAATAGGAATTGGTAAACAGGAGATATATGCATCAAACAGAATTTAAACTAAAATTTGATCAATTTGTTAAATTTGTAGAGATTCAGGCCAATTATCAAGAAGCATTTTACTGCAGTATCCAGCAGGCGATGGATTTTTCTACTTATCTTAAACTTAGGGCCCAAGAAATAGTAGATTTGTGCAAAGAGTACGATCCAGATTTTAAATACACTACAAGCAATCTATGCGATAAAGATGGAAATTGCATTCAAGTTTGAATAAAACAAGAGAAATTATGAAAACTATCGAAATTAATAAAGAAGTACTAGATCTAGTCCCAAGCGAGTTCTTGAATTTACCGGCAGATCCCGATTATCGTTTGACTAAGACCGAAAGTTTCCGGGACGGATATGTTTGGGCTGGAGATACGATTGTGGGTCCTTTGAGCATTGTAAATGTTCTAGGTAAGCCTGGAGTTAAGGTTTTGAACAGTCGTTCGGTTAGAGATCTAACATATCTTCGTACTAGCCCAATCGTGAAGGTATTGGATGTCACCGAAGGTACCATCACGTTTCAAACTGAGGGTGGAGTCTATAAACTAGAACGGCAAAATGACTAGAACTTGTTGGAAATGTCCGAATCCGGCCACTAATACTGAAGACGCTTTAATTCCCATTTGTAATGAGTGCTTTTCTAACATACAGAATTTAATAGAAAGAAAAGCTAATGAAGGATTTCAACTAGAACCCTGGTGTGTTAATCCAAAGGAATATGGTAGACTAATGTGCTCAAATCCAAGGGAAATTACTATTTCTTCTTGTATTCTTTGTAGGTTTCTCCTGGATAAACAGGGTCGATGTCGCAATTCAGAGTGTTTTTGTTATAGTGGGGATGAGCAATGATCTTTTTCACTTCAGATTTGCATTTTGGTCATGAAGCAGTAATTAGATATTGTAATCGTCCATTTGCCACAATCCAAGATATGGATGAGGCTCTAATCAAGAATTGGAATAGTCATATTCAGCCCACCGATACAGTGTTCGTACTAGGGGATATGACTCTAGCTCCCTATAAGTATTTTGAACCGATTGCCAAGCGTTTGAATGGTATTAAGTACCTCGTCAAGGGGAACCACGATCACTTCTCAGATGGTCAATATCGTAAACTTGGTTTTACGGTATTTGAAGAGATCAAAATGAAGCTTGCGGGCAAGACAGTTCGGATGTCTCATTATCCCTATGCCTTACCTTGGTATAAGAGGCTGTTTGCTTATAAGTCGGAACTTCGTTTTATGGAACGCCGTCCTCCTAAGATCCCAGGAGAATGGCTTTTGCATGGTCATTCTCATGTAAACTATCGTAAAGCGGATGACGGTAATCGTATCCATATCGGCGTGGATGGCTGGGATTTTAGGCCAGTTTCCTTGCGAGAAATTGAATCTATCATGAATAAGGCGGAAAAATGACCTACCCACGTCGTTATTGGCTGGAAATTGATCCAGAAACTGGCAATCCCACTGACCAAGTCTGTTGGGCTTATTATGGGGAATCAGATAGGCCAATCGAGGGATATTGGATCCTAGTTGAGGAAATTGCCGTACCCCTTCTTGATGAAAATCAATAAAATCAAGTATTTATAATACCTGTCCTATGACCTATCCAATCTTATTCACATGAGCCCTATCTATGGGACAAATTTTTAAGGAGAAATAGAAATGCTATCACCAAACGATATTACTAGAATGCAGACCGCCGTTGGCAGCCAACAGGCCGGTAACGATGTTGTAGGAACCATGGGTCTTAAGGGCGGTTTCGCTTGTAATGGTTCTGGAGCCGTTATTGCTGGATCTTCAACTGGTCCTTTTACCTTCGTAAAGGATTCTGGCGGAACTCCTGGCACGTATCGCGCTTATCCTAATTTCCCAGCCGGTTCGATCCTAAGCCTCGATAATATCGTCGTTGGTGGCTTTACTCCCCGTAGCCCAAGCGCTGCTGAGACCACGATCGCTCAGGTATGTGGTTACAACATCGATGCTGCTAACAATCAGTGGTACATCACGATTCAGGAAGCGGATTTTACTGGCGCTCTTCAGGCCTCACTTCCAAGCAAGTTCGTTATTGGTGTTCAATGCGCCGTAACTTTTGCCGCTAACGCGAACCCTCTCTAATTATTTTTCCCAAAAATAAGTAAAACAAGCCTCACAGATTAAAACCTGTGGGGCTTTTTTATTTGACTTAATAGATTTTTATGATATTCTACTTCTTAGATGAAATTCGAAGGTCGAATTATATTGGGAAGTGAAGACCCCTATAGTAAGGGTAAGCTCATGGTTGATGCTGAGCCCCATGTCATGCAGAGAATTCGTAAACTATTTGATAACGCTCAGAATTACTGGAATCGTGGAAAATATACCCATAAGCCCATATTATTTCCAGTAAACTTATCAGCCTGTCGAGATCTCGTTTGGGTTATGGATCGCTATAATCTAGAAATTGAGTCAGATCTCCTTAAAACCATAACCGACAAGGCCAATGAATATGATTATATTCTCAAATCTGTATCTGAATCGGACAAGGATACCAATTATAGAGTTTCTAAAGATGCTCTCAAGTTAGCGTTACCTCTTCGTACGCACCAAGTTCAGTTCAATAACATGTTTAATAAGGTCAGGAAGATGCTCTTGGCCGATAAGATGGGTCTGGGAAAAACATCCTCGGCAATTTCTACTCTATGTGAGCCTGAACGTCGTCCAGCATTGGTGGTTGTTCCTACGACTTTGTGTACTCAGTGGGAACAGGAGGTAAAAAGATTCCTTCCTGGAGCCACCACGCACGTTATTCGGGGATTCAAGAACTACGAACTTCCCAAAGTTGATGTTCTTATTACCAGCTACAATAGACTTCAACCATGGCAGGATACGCTACTTAATGGTAACAACTTTAAGACCGTAGTATTTGATGAAGTACATGAACTTCGCCATACTGGCACTGGAAAACGCCAGATAGCCAAGTCATTATCTGAGCGTACCGAATTCTGTGCCGGTCTATCCGGGACCCCCATTTTTAATATGGGAAACGAAATTTGGTCCGTTCTTGATGTAATTAAACCAGATTGTTTAGGTGACTATTCTGGTTTTGAATCGGAATGGACTACCTGGGGTAAAGTTAATGAGCCGGCTACATTAAACCATTATTTAAAACAGCAGGGCCTATTTCTTCGCAGATCTCCTGAAGAAGTGGGTCTCAAATTTGGTGAAGCATCCAAGCACGTTTTTACGATCGATGCGGATTTGGATAAGTTAAAAGAAGTTCAAGACGTTGCTAAGATGCTGGCGCTATCGGTACTATCCGGTAATATTGGTGAGGATTCTGAATCGGCAAGAGAGTTTGATTGGAAATTACGACAAGCAACTGGCATTGCCAAAGCGAAACCAGTAGCGGAATTCGTTAAGATGCTGGTTGAATCTGGAGAAAAAGTCGTACTGGCTGGATGGCATAGAGCGGTGTACGAGGTATGGGAAGAAGAATTAAAAAGCTTGAATCCTGTCATGTTTACCGGTTCTGAATCTACTAGAGAGAAAGAAGATGCCGTAAACAAATTTGTAAAGGGAGATTCAAAGGTCTTCATCATATCTTTACGATCCGGAGCTGGCTTGGACGGACTCCAATATGCCTGTAACACAGTAGTATTTGGAGAATTGGACTGGACTTCTAATGTTCATGATCAGGTTATTGCTCGTGTAGATCGAGACGGTCAAACTAAACATGTACAGGCATACTATTTGACTATTGCTGATGGTTCAGACCCCTTCGTTATTGGACTTCTCGGTGTTAAACGATCACAACATGACGGTCTAGTCGAGGGTAAACAATCTGAAGGTGGAATAATTACACAAAGCGCTGCCGGAAAAGATCGAATCAAGAATATGGCAACCGCCTATCTTCGGTCCATTGGAGAAGAAATTCCAGAACCTGTATTAGAAGAAGGATTGCTAGGAGATCTTGCCGGCCTAATTAGAAATACTAAGCTACCAGTTAACACCGAAGAAGAAATGCAAGAAGCGTTAAACAAAGTTCTTACGGACAATATGAAGGACGCTAAAGTGGAAAGGGAATTCAAGATTACTAAGCGTTCTCGGTTAGATTTCTTGGTATCCAATGGGTCTGAACGTATTGCAGTTGAGTGTAAGATCGAATCAACTGGAAGACCTGAAGTATATCGACAGGTTAGACGATACGTAAAAGAAGGCAACATTACAAGCTTAGTATTGATTGCGCCTTGGCATGGAATTTCATCTTTTAAGGTAGATAACGTGCCCGTAATTGTTGTTGATACTAGCATAAATAGCATTTGACATTTGAACAAAATAGGTTTATTGTGAACAGTATGAAAGTCGAGGTATCTCATGTGGTCTCTTCGTCAGCGAAATGATGGATCTTTTTATCTAACTTATGATGGCTTTCGTCGATATACGCATAATATGCCGGGTCTATGGGAGCTAGTAGGGCCAAGGAATAAGGCAGAAACATCTAAATTTGTTGATATCAACCAATCTGCAGGCTATCTTTGCTGTCCCGATGACGAGGGGAATATGCGAGCGTTAGTTTTGACTGGAGATACCTAAATGTTGGCATTATTTTTTTACCTTTTAGTAGTTGTATGTAGTGCTTTTACTGTCTCGTCCGTTCTATTTTGTTGGTATCGTAAAAATAAGGCCGACAAGAAAACAGAAACTGGAGATGGGATATATACTGTTCCTGAAGGCGGAATATATAAGTATCAGTGTAAGTTTTATGAAACTGGAGATATGCAAAATCCAGTTGCTCCTGTTTCAGTACCAGTACCAGTAGCTGTTCCCTCTGAAGGCTCTTTTACGGTCTATAGGCCAAACACGGGCGATCAATGGCCACTTAAGCTTAACGTTCAAGATTTTAAAGCTGCAGTTGAATATTCCGAATCACAAAACAAAAACAAAAAGAAGAAGTCTTCAACTAAGAAGAAAAAGAAGACTAAGGGGAAAAGTAAGTAAAAATGTCGAACGTTATTTGTCATATTTGTCAGATTAATCTTGCACTTAAGCAATATGATGGCGTACTCCTCGATGAAGATGGCAATAAACCATGCTTAGAATGCGTAATAGAAGATGCGGAATCTAATGAAGAAGAGGACGAACAGTGAATTCTGGAAGAATCTATCTGAGTCGCGAAGAACAAATTTTTCTTATGGAAATGTTAGAGATCAATGATCCAATTGATGCTACTGAAAAATTTGCTGAAATAATGGTCGAACAGGGCGCTGATCCCGTAGAGTTACAGAAATATTTGAAAAAAATAATGAACACTTTTGATAAAAAGTTTGGTACATAATGCTTCAATCTAAAGCCTTAAAAGAAAATGCAGACAGCAAGGAACCATCCAGACTATACCTTTGGTGGTTAGATACGGCTATTTCCGAATACTACTATAGCTTTGTACATAAATTCGTTACGAATCCTATTTTTCAAGTCAAGCGCCTAATCCAGTGGTATTGGAATGTATTTAGGTTTGACTACGACTTTGATGGTCACTGTATGTTCGCCATCATAGAATATAAACTTAAACGTATTCAGCATGTTCTATATAATGGACATGCCATACATGAGGATAAAGATCTCAAAGCGTTAAAAGTGGCCATTAAGTTGGCTGCTCGATTAAAAGACGACAATTATGAAATTGTGGCATTTGATCGTTTCGAGAAAAAATGGGGAAAACTTCGTTCATGGAATACTCCATCGAAAGACCGAAAAGATCTTTTACAATGTCATTTTAAGTACGAAAACGTAAATACTCCAGAAGACGAAGCAAAATGTTATGGGGATCGCAGGATACAATACCAAATGACCTATAATAGATACAAGAGAGAAGAAAAGTGGCTCTATGCCATTCTACACAAATATTTGCGAAATTGGTGGGATTAATTTATGAAAGACGTAATCGTTACTGGTGGTCGAGACTATGATGATTTTGCCATGGTTCAAGAAGTTTTGAAATTATTCGATATTGGATTGTTAATTCAAGGTGGAGCATCTGGGGCCGATAGGGACGCACGAGAATATGCTGCTGGAAACAATATCGAATGTGTTACGGTTGCTGCCGATTGGGACAAACATGGTAGGGCTGCAGGTCCTATTAGGAATAGAGAAATGCTTCTTAAGTATCCTAATGCCATTGTAGTTGCATTCCCAGGTGGTGCTGGAACTGCTAATTGTGTAAAGACCGCAGTTGGATTAAACCGAATTGTTCTACAGGTGCATAAATGATTTCAGAAAATTTAGAACTTACCGAAGAACAAAAAAAAGAAGTATCGAAGATATTGAATACAAGTAAGTTAAAGTACCTGTTGATAGCGGGTATATATATTACGAGTTTGTTTACGACAAATCTTATATGCCTCCTTATTGGTAATTGGTATTTGGCTGATGTAGATGAAAGTATGCGACAAGGTTTTGGTTTCATGTGTTTGTTGGTAAATTTATTTTTTACCACCATGTATTTTGATAAGCAAATGAAAGCAAACCATGATAGTACAATAAGTAAGATCAAAGCAGTTGTAATAAAGTAGATTTGGGGAAGCACGATGAGCATTCTTACTCCTAGGGCTACATATAGCCCATTTGAATATCCAATGGCATACGAATATTGGGAAAAAGCTAATCAGTCCCATTGGCTACACACAGAAGTGGCTATGGCTTCAGACATTAATGACTGGAAACTTATCCTGACAGATTCTGAAAAAAATGTAGTAGGTCATGTTTTGAAAGCTTTTACGCAATCAGAAATTTTTATCCAAGAATATTGGGGATCCTTAATCTCTAGATGGTTTAAAAAACCCGAAATTCAGATGATGGCCGCTACGTTCTCATCTTTTGAGTCAATTCATGCGGTTTCTTATGCATATTTAAACCAATCTTTGGGATTGGAAGATTTCTCTGCTTTTTTACATGAACCTACGGCAAAAGCTAAAATTGATCGTCTTATTCTAACTAAAGGAAAAACTAAGGAAGAGATAGCGCTGAGTTTGGCTATTTTTTCTGCCTTCAATGAGGGAGTAAATCTATTTAGCTCTTTTGCAATTCTACTTAATTTCTCACGCTTTAACAAGATGAAGGGGTTGGGACAGATCATTGCATTTTCAATCAAAGATGAATCATTACACAGTGAAGCTGGATGTTGGTTATTCAGAACGATGATTGCTGAATTTCCAGAAATTTTTACTGATGAACTAAAGAAAAAAATTTACGATGCTGCCCGGATTACTATTGAACTAGAAGATGCGTTTATCGACAAAGCTTTTGATCTTGGTGACATAGAAGGCATATCCGCTAAAGACGTTAAGGCGTTTATTCGTTTTAGGTGTAATACCAAACTCGAAGATTTGGGCCTCAAGAAGAATTGGAAATCCATAGACAAAGAGGCCCTAGAACGTATGGGTTGGTTCGATGTGTTATCGGCGGGAGTGAATCATAGCGACTTTTTCGCCTCTCGCGTTTCGGATTACTCCAAGGGGAATACGGATTTTAGTGGGGTTTGGGAATGACTTTAGAAGAATTGAAGTTTGCAGGTGAGGCCCCACAATGGATGGGAGTCGAAGGATTAAAGACTCTAGAAGCGGGTTATTTATTGCCCAGTGAAACTCCAAGTCAAATGTATTATCGAGTGGCCAAGGCAGCTGGTAGTTACTATAAAAATTCCGAATATTGGGCGGAGAAATTTTATGAATGCATGTGGAAAAATTGGTTATGTCCTGCATCGCCTATTCTTAGTAATATGGGCACTGACCGTGGTCTTCCTATTAGTTGCAACAGTATTCATGTTGGGGACTCTGTTGATTCCATATTTGGCAAATCACATGAGCTGGCTATGCTCTCCAAAAATGGAGCCGGTGTGGGTATTTACCTTGGTGACATACGCGGTCGTGGATCTGTTATTAAGTCTAATGGGAGATCTGAAGGGGTAATTCCGTGGGCTAAAGTATATGATACTACTACAGTTTCGGTAAGCCAAGGTTCAACTCGAAGAGGTGCAGGAGCAGTATACTTACCTATCAGACATTCAGATATCGAAGAATTCATTAATATACGCCGTCCTACTGGGGATATGAACCGTAGATGTCTAAATTTAAATCACGGAGTGTGTATAGATGATGCCTGGATGAATGAAGCCAAACAAGGAGATAAGGCCAAGCGCGAACTATGGCAAGAGCTTATGAGGATTCGTCGAGAAACAGGCGAACCCTATTTATTTTTTACAGATAACGTAAATCGTCAGAATCCAGAATCGTACATAAAAAACGATCTTACAGTAAAAACTTCTAATATTTGTACTGAGATTTTCTTATATACCGATCCAGATCATAGCTTTGTTTGTTGTCTATCTTCCATGAATCTAGTTAAGCTTGATGAATGGGAAAACACTGATGCCATAGAAGTGGCGGTTAGATTCCTAGATGCCGTAATTCAAGAATATATTGATAAATCCGAAGGTATTCCGGGTTTTGAACCAAGCAGACGTTCCGCCATAAAAGGTCGCGCTATTGGTATTGGCGTTCTCGGTTGGCACACGTATTTACAGAATAAAATGATTCCTTTTGATAGTTTTAATGCCATGTATCAAAATAACATGATTTTTAAAATGATTCGTGAAAGAGCCGAAAAAGCGACTGAGCAATTGGCTAATGAACTCGGCGAGCCAGAATGGTGTAAGGGAACTAATCGAAGAAATACTCACCTAATGGCTGTGGCTCCAACCGTAAGCAACTCTCTCATCAGTGGCGGCCATTCTGCAGGAATTGAGCCTATAGCAGCCAATCTTTTTTCACAAAAATCCGCTAAGGGAACGTTCATTCGTAAGAATGTTGTTCTTGAGAAGATTTTAGAAGAAAGAGGCAAAAACACCGTAGATGTATGGAAGACTATTAATGAGCAGAGCGGTAGCGTACAGGGATTAGATTTTTTGTCTGATTTGGATAAAGCCGTATTCTTAACTGCGAGAGAGATTAATCAACATGCTATTATTAAACAGGCAGCCCAGAGACAAAAATGGATTGATCAAGGCCAAAGCGTAAATCTATTCTTTGCTGCCAATGCCTCTCCAAAGTACATTCACGAAGTGCATTGGAGTGCCTGGGAGCTTGGTCTTAAATCTCTATACTATTTACGTACTGAAGGAGTATTGAAGGGCGACCTCGCTTCTAGATCTAAAGAGGAATGTGCGGCCTGCGAGTCCTAATTCCATTGACATTATTCAAAAATCATAGTATGGTGATCGTATGAGAGTAATTTTTCTAGATATTGATGGTTGCTTAAATTCAGTTTCTTCTTTTATTTACAATAATCGTTTGAGATTACTGGGACTTAGCGATACATTCTCTCATGAAACTCTTTGTCCCATCGCCTGCTCTAATCTTCAATATATTCTAGAAGAGTGTACAGATGTTCAATTGGTAATTAGTTCAACTTGGCGTAAATACAATACTATTGATGAACTTAAAGAGAAATTGGCGGCATGCAACGTATGCTCAGATCGTATTATTGGAGTAACTCCCATTGATATGGATCGTTATAGGGGTACTGAGATTAAAGAATATGTAGATGGACATCCTGAGATTAAAGCGTTTGTTATTTTGGACGATGATTCCGACATGAAACCCTACCTGGATATGTTAGTTAAGGTTGATTCCAGAAATGGACTAACATTTACGGATTCAGAGAAAGTAATTGAAAAACTTGGAGGTCCAAATGAAAAAGAAGCTCAAGATTAATATTTATTTTTGGGAAGGTATGGGAGAATGTGAGCCTTCGACTTGCCAATTTCGTCTTGAAATTACCAAAAATGGGTATATAGATACCCATATTGGGGTTCCATCCACGTTGAGGAAGCATCTCAGGAATTTTGAAAGATGGAATTTGGTAAAACTACCCAAGGTATCCTGGAAAAATATCGTGGGCGGAGATGATGGCGGTGGCCTGTATCAATGGGAACAATAGGAGAATTTATGACAAAAAAGACTAAAAATAATGTAAAGAAGAGTGGCAATAAGTCTGGTGGCATCTACCACATCCTCATGTATGTGGAGGATTGTAGCCCTAAGATTAAGAAGTTTAAGACGACTACAGAACTAGGTAAGTTTGTAGATGCCTTTAA
The DNA here is from genome assembly GCA_003136475.1 of Deltaproteobacteria bacterium. Taxonomy (GTDB): domain Bacteria; phylum Bdellovibrionota_B; class Oligoflexia; order Oligoflexales; family Bog-1112; genus BOG-1112. The sequence goes on along the minus strand of PLEQ01000260.1, from coordinate 2,869 downwards.
CAAACAGTATCCAGACTATGCTTCTGTGGATAGCGGATATTGGGTAGATTTTGCAGTTACTAATGTTACTGGAGACCTTCATTTCTTTACCGATGGAATTGAAGTGGTATAAATGCGTTATTATGGTGATATTCCTACAGAACATCTTCAAACTGTAAAACAACTAGTAGACTTAGAGAAATGGTTTTATGACCATGGAGATACGGTTACTTCGCTATTAGCAGCAAAAGGCTTTGTATCTATGGCCCACGACTACTATGCAATGTGGATGGATGAAGAAGGCGCCCGCCTTCTTGCTCAAGCAGAAGCTTATCATAGAGGGTATTTCAAGGGTCCTATATACGAACATGTCAGTAGCGATGGAGCATATGATTTTTTAGTGGAAAGTTTAAAAAATACCACTGGCATTAAACTCATGCGTTCTTTTGGTTTCGATAAATGAACAAATATGAATTAATTTGTGAATATTGTAACAATTCTTGGCAAATTAATTATATACCCAAAGATCCCGTATATTGTTCTAAATGTAAAGATAGAAAAATTAGAATCAAAGATCTTAAAACAGATATTGTAGATTACTATATTGGATGTCCTCCTTTTGAGGAAACAGATAAGATGGATAAGGGCTATACTAACTGGAATTTTTGAGGTACCTATAGTTTTAGCAGTGTATATGGAGTAAAGGTATGTGCTTGGTGTGCAGAGATTGGTATTTAGGTAAATTGACTATCGATGAAGCTTGGAGAAATTTAAACGAAGCTAAAGAAGCGGGATTTACTACAGAAGAAGATTATGATCATTATTTTGAAGTAGCCGAAATGCTTTCTGAAGACAATTATGAAACCTATTAAAGTAGTAACCATTGTATCCATGGTTTTGGTTTCTGTTTCCGTTTTGTGCTTTACTGCATACGAAGCATGTCGGGCATTTAGCGATCTTTTTGAACAATTCATCAATTAGAATGAATACTTAAACAATCTTATTGGTCGGGGATATAAAAAATGAAGCTCGACCTAGATAAATATAGAGTCAATAGAAAATATATTCAGGAAGAATATCGTAGAGGAAATGAAAAAAGTGTAACTAAAGTAATCTCCTCTATTGGGGCTGGCATTCATTGTCCTCTGCTTGCTTTAGCTTTTTTCTTAGCAGAAACAGAGACTTATAGTCCAGAATTAGTTAAGATGATAGATAGTCTTATAAAATTTTATGGATATACCGAAATTTCTGGATTACCAAAAGACTCTCCTTATTTTGTTGATAAAAAATAAAGATATGATATATTAGTATTAAGGAGCATATCATGACTTTACCTTATGAGAGGACAAATTCGGTTAAGCAAGCTAGAGATTTTCTAAGGGATCTCTTAGATCCTAAAAAGACCCCCAGAATCCCCAAAGAGATCCGTAAACGAGCTTATTGGGCACTACGCCATTTCCCTAGCGATCTGGATATGGGATATGCCGCAGACGGCGCTCCTTCAATTTTTAGTATGCCAGAACGAGATAGTCGTGACGACTTGTTCTCTCCTCCTCTAACCAAATCGTCACGCCGATCTAAGAAGCTTTGAAGGCCAATGAAGCCCCTTATGGTTCAAGGGAAGAAGCGGGAAGGCCGTACCCGCCTTAGATCAAATTTTAGGTGAGATATGAATATTGTCTGTATTAGCGATTCCCACTGTAGACTTCGTAAGGTAAACATTCCTGAGGGAGATATCCTAGTTCATTCAGGAGACCTTACATTTCAGGGCAATATTTCTGAAACTTCTCAAGAATTACGAGAATTGGGGAGATATCGAGATAAATTCAAGGCCATCGTTCTTGTAGAGGGGAATCATGATTGGCTTGGGGCCCGAAACCCCGAACTCATGGATCAGATGTGTAAAGATAGTGGGATTATTCTTCTTAGGGATTCTGATACCGTAATAGATGGTATTAAATTCTATGGCTCTCCATGGCAACCAGCTTTTTGTAATTGGGCATTCAATCTCGATCGTGGCGGCCATGAACTTCAAGAAAAGTGGGCAGCAATCCCAGAAGATACCGACGTTCTTATTACTCATGGACCACCGCTGGGAATTTTGGATACCGTTGAACGTTTCAACGGCCAAAAATGCGAATTTGAACTTGAGCATTTGGGATGTTACGATCTTTATAATAGAATAAAGGATATGAAGAACTTAAAGCTTCATGTATTCGGACATATCCACTTTGGATATGGACAATTGAAGATGGGCGATACTACTTTCGTAAATGCTTCTGTATCTACGGAAGAATATCGCCCTATCAATAAGCCTATCGTCGTTTCGATTTAGCTTTTTTTATTACTTCTACGTCTTTTTCGTGGACGTAACAGCTATATTGTACATCGCCAAATTCGGTATCTAGCGTAAAAGTAACAAACACATTTTTACGATCGATATCATCGTCATTATCAAAACATCCGTAGCGACTGATAACCCCAGTTGGGCGCTTATTTCCTAACTTAGCATTTAATAGAAAATAAACTTCTGAAAGATTTTCGTTTCTAATTTCTTTTTCGCCCTTGTCATTAGGGGCACAGAACAACCAAGCAATATTGCTAGCATGCCAATCAACCCATGTAGATTTGGCTCTGACTTTGTCACCAATTTTCATTTGATTCTTCTTACCTTTTAGATCGTGATTCATCCAGTTCTTCATCTTGGTTTCCACTATTTGCCTCCCTTATCTTTACGACGAGATTCGACTTGATCACAATAATGGTTGAGCATGTCTGGTTCACTTAGAATAAGACCAAATCCGGTAAGTTGTGGTTCTAGACCCTTAACTCCGTCTCGACATCCTTGACCATATTCCGATACGTGCGCGCATCCACTAAAACAAAAAAT
>PLEQ01000164.1 GCA_003136475.1 Deltaproteobacteria bacterium | reverse complement strand
GCTCGTCATTCTGAGCGTAGCGAAGAATCGCAGTCGGAGCTCTTCCAGACTTTTCAAACAGCTTCTTAAACGCATATGCGTCGTCAAAGAGAATCGAAAAGTCCAGTGTTCGACTTGGGGGCTTATACTGGATTCGCCTCCTCCTCCTGGCTTGGAAATTTTTATAGATGATCTTCCACGGACATCTCCTATTAAGAATTCTTCATTGTAATGTGTCAAGTTACTGCGTCAAAATAGCTAGTCACATAGTGACCTTTCGGGAGGTCGGAAGAGGCAAGACTGCGATTCCTCGCCTGGGCTCGGAATGACGAGACACGAGGCTCTAAGAAATTTTGTCGTGTTTTTTGAAGCAGCCCGCGATCAACTCATCGAAATTTTAGATTTCCTTATTTAAAAAGAGAGAATCATTAAAGAGGTGACTATGAATCGAGCTCTTGTTCTGGGGACTATCTTTGGGACTTTTTTTGCATTCTCGCTTTTCGCTGGCGAAGATTACGATCCTGCTAATGATATCTACTTTACCTTACTGCACCAAGATTACGTCAGTGAGAAGGAATGGACTTCAATTGATGAACTTTATACTTTTGAAAAACCGGCACATCTTGGCAGATTATTCCATCCTGGGGTGCCCGGTAATATCATTTGTCGCCTTCTACTCGCTGGACCACCGGTCAAGATAGTGACACCCGGCCAATTCAAAAAAACAAAGCATGTTCACTTTTGGTTTCATGGCTCTTTAATACAGTCGCGCCAAAATACGTTCGTTAAATCTATTACTTGCAGCGAACCAGACAAGGGCTTAGCTAGTCAAATTATTCTAGAGAAACTAAAGAACCCTGATGATAAGGTCCGTCACGGCGTCATTAGTAAGATGCTAGCTATTCATCCCGATCTGGTTTCCCTCCTTGATCATATAGACTAAAAATTAGGCCTTGAATCGTAAGCTATTGTTATCTATAAAAAATACAAACAAATAAACGAGGTGATTATGAAGTTGGCTGCTGGCCTGTCGATTTTGCTTGGGGTCTTTTTTAGTCTTCCCTCTTTAGCAGCAGAGGAAGAAGGATATATGCGCCTACTTGATGAAGGTCAACCCGCTGTCGATAACAGAGCGGTTGACACTTACGAACCTGGAACCTTCCCGACCGACCCATACACTTTTACACCTCCCAAAGCGCAAGGGATGCAATTCATGATCCCTTGGATTCGCAAGCCAGTTGATCGAGATGATCGAATTGATCCGCATCAAATCAATGCAGATGAAATTTGCAAAATTATGCGTGCGGGGCCATACAAATCCTACGAGATTGGCACTGACGTGTCAGTTAATCTCTGGAACCTAGTAAAAAAAGGTAAACGTACAGTCAAGTTTGCAAAAGGTCTTGTGCAGTATTACAAAAAAATCGTCTGCAGTGCACCTGACAAAATCTTGGCCAAAGAATTCTTAACCGTCGAAATATCGACGTTTCGAAAGGATGGTCATTGCAATTTTAAAAGTGGTCCAGCAGATGTTCAAGCTGCATCCTCAACTTCGTAATGAGGTTAGCATTCCTAGCGAATTTTATTTTGAGGATATGTTTTAAAGACTAATACGCATTGAGGCCTCTATGAACTTAGCGCCAAGCTTAGCGAGTGTTCTTTTTTCCTTTTTAACGTTTGCTTCTTTAGCCTCTAGCGAAGATAAATTCTTTCATTTTATAAATCCTCAACTGAATGGTATCTTCTTTCACAGCAGCGTACCACCGACTAAGATTTGCACCCTTTTAAAGGCCGGTCCTGCTGTGCTGTACCTCCAATATGGCAAAACACCCCGCCTCCGAGCTAGAAGGCTCTATGTTAAAACGAAAAATAATAAATTAATCGTTAAGATCAAAGCTCCCCGAACTGATTATATCCATGTGATAACGTGTGCTGCACCTCAGCACCCTTATGAACTCATGGTCTCAGAAGGCTTTTGAACACACATCTGTTGGTTAAATTTTACTCAGCACAAAATTTATTTGATATATCAATTAAATTGAGGTATATTTTTTAAAAATAGAGAAAGACCTATGAAAGAAAATTTCAAAACTCTGAACGCAGATTCAGAGCATCAGATTTTATTTGTCTTCGCCGGTGTACGCCGCATACTGAACCGGATGGCTGTTGAAAAATTCAAAGCGATCAATCTTGGTTTTCAGCAGGCGATTATCCTCCGCGAGTTAGTGTTCGAAAACACGCCGACTTCGACGGAACTTGCTTTAAAGACAACAACGGATCCGGCAGCGCTAAGCCGCATCATCAGTTCCCTGGAAAAAAAGGGCTTTCTCAAACGCAAGAACATGAAAGAGGATCGCCGAAGCTGGAGCCTCGAATGCACTGCGAGTGGGAAAACTATAGCTGAGCAAGTCAATACAATCTATGAAGAGATCGATGATCTTCTCAAAGAGTCACTCAGTCAAAAAGAGCAAGGTGAATTTGTGCACCTGCTCAGAAAAATAGCAGATTTTTTGACAAAGAAGGAAATTTATGACAAGCGAAAATCTGAATCATGACCGAATCAGTCCGACAGCGAAGTTAGTCGCCTACTGGCGCCAATTCACCGACATTCCCTTTAGCGGGGATATTGCCAATCTGTTCAGAGTCGAGGATGTCGCAAATTCATTCTTCAAATCCTCCGGACAAGACGCTTTTGAAGAGCTGCTCGTGCCGATGCTTGAAATACGCTACAAGTGTATTCAAAATTTAATTTTAAAGTCAGCTATCAAGCAGGTTTTGGAATTTGCGAGTGGCATTTCATTGCGCGGCTTAGCGATGACGCAAGACACAGCTATGACCTATGTCGAAACCGATCTTTCAGGTTTAACGGAAGAGAAATTGAGTTTTGTCGAAGATATTATGAAAAAGAATTCAATTTCAGAGCGTAAGAATCTGTTTTTCCATTCTGTAAACATTTTGAGTGAGACCGAAATTGAAAAAGCTCTGCAGCACTTTGATCCCAGACAACCCCTTGCCATTGTGCATGAGGGTTTGTTTCAGTATCTGACGCGTGCTGAGAAGAAGCAAGCTGCGCTCAATATTCACCAAATTTTAAGGCGCTTTGGTGGAATGTGGGTCACTCCTGACC